>NZ_CP173677.1:300000-390000 GCF_045055315.1 Allobrachymonas wangyanguii | reverse complement strand
GAGGAAGTTGGCCATGCTGATGTTGCTGGCCGCCGCTCCGCCATTGGCCTGGTAGACATCGAGCGCAGTCTGCAGGATCAACATCTGGGTGATGACCTTGCCTATCATGTCGGCGGGGTCGCGATAGTTATCGCCGGTGATGACGCTGGCGATGCTGTTGCGCAGGTCATCGATGATCAGGGTAGAGAGTTCCTGACCGAACAGGGTCATGCCTTGCGCCAGCGAGAGGATGGTGATGACGCTGATGGCGCGCATGAGGAAGGCCTGCATGCTGTCGCGGCTCTGGCCGGTGGCGAGCCGGTAGCCCTGCCACATGAACCAGATGGTGAGCATGACGGTACCGACGGCTACGGCAAAGCCATAGGCACGGGCCATGCCGGCATAACCGAACTGGTGGATCAGGTCGACGATATAGCTGCGAATGCTGGCAAACAGCTGGGCAGAGATAAAGGCGTCAAGCATGGCAATGATTCCCGCTAGGTTTATGGCGAACAGGTTCTTGCTGCCGACCAGTTCACGCGCAGCGAGTTTGCCGGCCTGCATCCCCAACTTGGCGACAGCGACCTGGGAAATGCCCCCCAGCAGGCTGGGCTTGCCAGTAACGCGTTGCTGCAGGGCTTCCTGGTATTTTTCCTGATACAGGGTGCGCATGCCCTGATACGCCGCCATGGCGGTTTGCAAGCGCATCTGGTCATTGGCGATCAGGGCTTGCAAGGTTTGCAGCGTGTATTGTTTTTGCTGGAGTTCGGCCAGGGTGCCGTACTGGTTATCGGCCATCATGTCCTGCAAGGCCAGATTGCGCGCTTCGAGTGTTTGCCCAAGATGTTCGATTTCCTGCAACTGGGCGGCGAGGATCTGGCGACTGGCCAGGCAGTATTCCCGAATCGGACCCGGGCGATCCGGGCAATTGGGCGTGGTGTCCAGTCCGTAATAGCGCTGCATGGTGGTCAATGGTGCCGGCGTCTTTTCCAGCGTCTGCCTGGTGGTGGTTTGCAGCATGCCGAATTTCCGGGAATTCCAGTCCTGCTGGTTCTGGGTGATTTTGGAGGTCATGCCTTGCGTGACACGGGTGAAATCGATGCCGGTCTTGATACTGAGTTGTTCCAGCATGGGCGACAGCAGTTTCTGGCCGATCTGGTCACGCAGGATGGTGTTCCCCAAGTGTTCCTTGATGGCGGATTCGGCGACGGTGTTCTGCATCAGGGCTTGCATCGCCTGTTGCATGGCTTTCTGGAAGGCCAGATTGGCGGCATCGGTGACCGGGATCTGTGCCTGGACAGAGAGACTGGCTCCGATGAGGCCGATGAGCAGCAGCAGGTGACGCAGCAGTTTCGGGAGAGTGGCTGAAATTCGCATGGTGAATCGGATCCAGATACGGAAGGAGAACAGGTCGGCATTACAGACCAGGGCGCTGTGACAGGCTGTGCTGCGGACTGTCGTGCCGCTGCTGGTCCTGCTTCAGGCCCTGGCGCGCCTTGTCGAGATCGCACTGAGCAGAGCCTGACCCTGCTGGCCGATGGCGTGCAGCCACTGCCGGCCCTGGTGCTGCTCCTGCACCAGATGCCCCAGCTGTTCCGGGGCGAGTTGCAGAGCCTGCAAGCGCTGGGCCAGATACTGGGCGATCGGGCCTTGTTGCTGTTGCGGAATGTCTGGACAACCCATATGCAGCTGCTGGCACAGGGTGTTGAGCCAGGGACTGCCGTGCTGCGCCGGCTTGTCGACTGCCGGGGATGTCGTCGCCATAGCGGTCTGTGCGGGAGATTCGGTACGAACGAAATGCTCGCTGCGTGGGCGCAAGGCGCCGAGAAATTCCTGCTGCGCGCCGTCCCAGTAGCCGCCGGACTTGATGGTGACGGTAGCCGGGCCGGTGCTGACCTGAGAGCCAAAGAAGCGCATCTGGCCTTGTGCGTCGTACTCTTGGAAGATGCCGACGTGCTGGCCGGCACCATGGCGGCTTTTGAACATGACGATGTCGCCGGGCTGCAGTTGCTGCTCACGCGCCTGTTCGGGCGTGATGGTGTCAAAGTGGCTGCGCGCGAGCGCCGTGGTCTGCGTACCCTTGAACAGCATGGCGGTAGTGAGATGGGCGCCGGGCCACTGGAAGCCGGCATCCTTGAGCGATTGATATACCAGCATGGAACAGTCGATGCCGCGGCGGCCATCGCCGTCGAGGTCGCGGCCATCACGGCTGGGGTCGGTGCGCTGGTCCGGGCTGCGGTTGGGACGGCCCTGCTGCCAGCTGCCATCGGCGCGGCCGTATTCGTGGGTGCCGGGGGCAAAGCGCTGCTGTGCGGCAGCGAGCACAGCCTGGCCGGCAGCGGCGCGCCAGGATTCGGCGGGCTGCAGCGGCTGATCGGCCTGCGGCGAGGCGGGATCGAGGTGCAACTGGCCATGGACCTGCTGGGCATGCGTGAGGGCACGCTGCATGGTCGGACCTTCGACGATGCGGATCAGCTTGCTGGCGTAGTGCGGGTCGGTGGCGTAACCGGCACGCTGCACGCTGCAGCGCCTGGGCTTCGTGCTCGTAGTCACCCAGGGTGTCAGCCTTGAACAGGCCGGCGCGGGCGTAGCGCGGCTGGGTCTGCAGAAAGCGGTTGCGATCCTGCAGCGACGCGGCCTCATCCGGGTAGACGCGGAAGCCGTCGTGCTGCCAGCGCGTGCGGCCGCCCTCCACTTCCCAGACGTGGACCTGCTTTTCCGGGCCTTGCCAGTGGCGATCGGCCTTGATGTTGAACAGGTTGTGCGTATCGGCCAGTGAGGCCTGACGGCCCCAGCGGGTTTCGAGCGCAGCCTGGGCCAGCATCAGCTCCCAGGACAGGCCGGTTTCCTGCGAGGCCTGGACGGCGGCGGGATAGAGTCGGGTGATGAAGGCATCGGCCGAAGACTTGGACATGGTCGGACTCGCTGGGTATCAGGAAGGATGGCGGCGGGCCGCGTGGAAGCGCGGCAGCCACTGCTCGGGTGGCGGCGATTGCAGGCCATCGGCCGCGCCGGGATCAATCAAGCTCAGTCAGGACCTGCTGCAGCAGCTGAATGTTGTGCGTGTTGGCCGAGAGCACGGCGAGGGCATCGTCCAGCCCCTGTAGGTCGAGCCGGCACAGGGCGCTGGCATGGCCTTGCTTGACCAGAAAGCAGCGGCTGCGTTCGTCGAGCTGGGTCAGCAGCTGGAATTCGGCCTCGGTGAGCTTGAGGCCGTCAATGTAATCCCGCCGGTCGGCCTGCGGATTCGGCAGCAGGATCAGCGTGGCGGTCTGTTCGATCAGCGCGGCGGCGATATCGCTGCGCAATGCGTCTTCGGGCGACTGGGTGGCGAAGATGCCGAGGCCGTTCTGCTTGCGGATGGTTTTCTGCTTGTTGCGTGCGAATTCCTTCAGGCCACCTTCGCCGTCGAGGATTTTCCAGAACTCGTCCATGACGTAGAGCAGCGGGCGGCCGTCGATCAGGGCTTCTAGCCGGTGCAGCAGGTAGTGCACGACCGGCGTGCGCAGCTGCGGCTGGTCGAGGATCTCGGTGTAGTCGAAGCCGATGATGCTGGCATCGGCCAGATCGATGCGGTCCTGCGGGTTGTCGAAGACCCAGCCGAGCGCACCGGCGCGGGTCCAGGTGCGCAGGCGGGCGTAGATGCTGTCGTCGCCGAGATTCGTCAGGCTTTTCTGCAGGTTGCCGAGGGTACGCAGTGGCATCGGCGTGTCCAGCATGGCCTGCACGGCGCGCTGGATATCCTCGTCTTCGCTGGCGCTGTAGGACGGCTTGTTGGCGAGCAGCTTGACCCAGTCGACCAGGAATTGCTGGTTGACCGGGGTGGCTTCGCATTGCAGCGGATTGAAGCCGGTCGGTTCGCCTTGCGCCAGGCGCAGGTAGCGGCCACCACAGGCACGCACGAACAGCTCGGCGCCGCGATCCTTGTCGAAAAAGAAAATGGTGGGCCTAGGCTGGTATTTTTGCACCTGCGACAACAGGAAATTGATCAGCGCGGTCTTGCCGGTACCGGACTTGCCGATCACCAGCGTGTTGGCGAGCGCCTTTTCGCCCAGGCTGTCTTCGCCCGGATGGGTGGCGTGGAAATTGAAATAGTAGGGCTGGCCATTGGCTGTCTGCAGCACGGTGACGCAATCGCCCCAGGGGTTGTGGCTGCGCTTGCCGGAGGCGAAGTTGTGCAGCGGGCTCAGGCCGAGGAAATTCAGCGATGACAGCTGCGCCAGCCGTGGCCGGTAGCGCCAGTTGCCCGGCAGCTGGGCGTAGAAGGCACCAGCCACTGCCAGGTCTTCCTTGACCGAGACAAAACCGGCCTGCGACAGTTCGGCACGCGCCTGGGCGATATGGCGCTGCAGCTGTTCCTGGCTGTCGGCGTAGATCGCCAGACTGAAATGGTATTCGCCGAGTACGAAATGGCCGCTGGCGAGTCCGTCCATGGCCAGATCCAGCTCCTCGATCTGGCTGACGCCGCGGTCGCCGGCGCTGATCATCATGCCCTTGGTGCGCTCCAGCACCTTCAGGCCTTGCTGGCGTGCATGCGGCGTGAAGGAATGCGTCAGCACGTATTCCATATCCAGGTACTTGAGGCCGTTGAGCATGCCGGGCCAGGTCTGTTCCGGATAGTCCTTGAGCTGCAGCATGGCACCATAGTGATTCGCGCCATCGGGTGTGCGCACGATGAAATCACCGCCGGACGGACTGAAGATATGGCGCGATACCGGCAGGCTGGCATGGATCGGGCCACGCGGCAAGGGCATCGGCTCGTCCAGCCGGTTGATCAGCCAGGCACAGAAGCGGCTGATGTCGGAGAACAGCGTGCCGTGCGCATCCTGCTGCAGGCCGAGCCGGCTGGGAGCGTAATCGTGCAGCACGGCTTCGACATGGCCGGCCAGTTCCTCGATGCGTGTCAGGGCCTGCTCCTGCTCGGCGCGCAGCGAAGCCAGATCGGTAGCGGGCTGCAGCAGGCGCCGGCCTTCGGGCGCGGGGCGGTACAGCATGCTGAAGTAGAGCGTGTTCTGCATCAGCTTGCGGCCGGACAAGGCTGCGAAGTACTGATCAGACAACTGCTGGTTGAAGGTATCGTCGAACGCCGGCTGCAGGTCCAGCTGCATGCGGCGGCGCACATCGTGCACCCAGAACGCGACATTGGCGTATTCCGGGGCACGCAGGCTTTGCAGCAGGCGGTTGAAGGTCTGGTGCCGACTTTCGAGTTCGGCCTCTTCACGGCCGGCGAATGGCAGGCCATCGAGCCGCCAGCACATCAGGTAGTCGCCACCAGTGGTCTTGACCACTTCGGGCGTGACATGGCTGGACAGCGGGACATGGGCGCTGATGGGCGGGAGTGGTTCAGGGCGCATGGCCTTACTCCGGCTGGCGTGGTTCGAGCGGGCTGAACACCCACATGCCGCCGTGCAGGGCGCGCTGGCGCACGCGCAAGCGGAACAGCCAGCGGATGCCGAGCAGGCGGAACACCATGTCGTCGTGGCGTACCATCAGCTGCAGGCTGAACACCACCGGCGGCAGGGCCAGCAGCCAGAACAGGTTGAACCAGGCCGCCAGCAGCAGGCAGCTGCCAGCACCGACAAACAGCGGCAAGATTGGCACACCCAGCAACATGGCCGGGCGGGTGCAGCCGCGGAACACGGTGTCCTTGCGCATGGCAGTCTCCGCGATCAGCCGATGAACCAGCCGGCCAGCTGCGCGGCAGCACCAATGACAACGGCACCGACCAGCACCGGCGAGACATCGCTGATGCGCTTGTGGTTGAAGGCGATCTGGTAGCCGGCAAAGACGAAGGCGATGGTGACGACGGTGATCGAGATCGGTACCAGCGCATCGCGGATCTTGATCAGGAAGCTGCCGACCTTGCCGCCGTTGACCAGATCAGCGGCAAGCAGGTCTGGCGCATGCAGCAGGCACAGACTGACCAGCAGCAGCATGCCTAGTGGCTGCAGACGGCGCAGTACAGAGGGACGATAGACAGGGGGGAGCGATGTGGACATGGAAGTCTCCTGGGGTGGTTAGAAAACGAAACGGGTGTCGCCGGCAGGCACTGGCAAGGCTGCGGCAGCAGGAACTGGAGATGACGTTGGCAGCGGACTGGCGTGCGGCGGTTCGGCTGTGGCGCGCTTGACGGCAGCCGGCTTGGGCCTGCCGACGACCGGTATCGGCATCGCCTGCGCCGCGGCAACAGGCTGCATGCGCGCCATGACCTTCTGCACATAGCCATGACGAAAGCCGGTGGTGAAGTTGCCGGAGTAATAGCAGCTGAATGCCTTGCCCCAGTCTCCGGCGCGCTGGTAGCACTCCTGCAGGATGCGGCTGCCGGCGCGCAGGTTGTCGCAACTGCCAAACGCCTGCTCGTAGCTGTTCAGGCCCTGGCGCCTGAGGTTGTAACGGTTGACCTGGGCCAGCCCGAGCGAGAAGTTGTAGCCCTGCTGCTCCAGCATATTGGCCGTTGCCACGGCTTCGGGCAGATTGCGTGGCTGGCGCGCGAGGCGGCCACCAACCACGCCGATGGCATAGGGATGAAAGCCGGATTCGACCCGGACCACGTGCTGCAGCACGGCGGCGGGAACGGCCAGGTTGGGGCAATCGGGCATCATGGCGAGGATCGCATCAAATATTTGTACAAAATTCGTTTTAACGAATACTTACGATGTAATATAGCACCTTATTACACGTTGGAGCGAAAATTTGATGCGCCCTGAAGCAAAAACACTACTCTCTCTTGGCCTGATCCTGCTGGCTGGTTGTGCCAGCGATGCTGCGCCCGACTTTGGCGGGAGCTGGCAACCGGTCAACCGCTACCAGTCCAGCCCTGCTGCTACGCCGTCCTATGTCATTAGTGCACGCGATGGCAGCCTGCGCCCCTTGCTGCAACGCTGGAGTGCACAAGGCGGCCTGCAACTGGAAGATCGCCTGAGCCAGGACTACCCGCTGCCGGCCACGCTAACCGGTTTTCGTCACCTGTCACTGCCACAAGCCCTGCTGGCGCTGCAGACGCTGTATGCGCACGAGCAGGTGTGATGCTGGAATTACAGGGACGCCAGCTGCTGGCCTGGCAAGATGGGCCTGGCGATTGCGCGGAGGCTGCATGCTGAAACGTTCCGTGACTCCGGCGCACCCGCTACTGACAGCAGCGCGCGATTTCGAAACCGGCCTGATCGAACGCAGCCGCCACAGCGAGCGCAAGGCCTGGCGCGTGGCCGCTGCCTCCACCCTGCTGACGCTGCTGCTGGCTGGCGGCTATGTGCTGTTGCTGCCGCTCAAGGAACAAGTGCCGTATCTGGTACTGGCCGATCCGGCCCACGGCACCAGCAGCGTGGCGCGCATCGAGATGCCGCAGGCTGCGGTGAGTGCCAGCGAGGCACTGAACAAGAGCCAGGTGGCGCATTTCGTGATTGCGCGCGAATCGTATGACTGGGACTTGCTGAACCGGCGCGATAGCCGGCTGGTACAGGCCATGGCCAGCGGTGCCGTGCTGAAAGAATACGAGGCGCTCTACAGCAACGGGCACCCGACAACCCCGACACGCTGTATGGCCGCGCGCAATCGCTGCGCGTGCGCATCCTGAGCACGGTACTGAACTGGAACGATGTCGGCAGCGACGCTGACAGCCCGGTGCCGCGCACGCCGGTGGCGGCCAGCGTGCGTTTCGAGCGCTGGCTGTTCGACAAGGCCAGCGGCCAGTCCCGCCTGCTCGATACCCGGCTCGCCACGCTGAAGATCGGCTACGACGCGACGCTGGAGATGAACGAGGACGCGCGCCTCGAAAACCCGCTGGGCTTTCGTGTGCTGGCCTACCGCGTCGATCAGGACGCATTCAGCAGTGCTGCAACACCCAGCACCCCGTCTACAGGAGAGCGCGATGCTGCCTTCTAGACCCGCATGGCGCGCGCTGCTCTGCCTGTTGCCCCTGCTGTCGCAGGCCGTGCAGGGCGGCGTGATCCAGGAATACCGCTACCAGCCCGATGCCGTCTATGCCGTGCGCACCGGCCAGGGAATTGCGACCCAGATCGAGCTCGAGGCCGATGAACAGGTGCGCGATTTTGGCACCGGCCAGAGTGGCAGCTGGGAGCTGGTACGGCGTGACCAGGTGTTCTACCTGAAGCCGCGCCACGCGCAGGCCGCCACCAATATGCATATCCGCACCGACCGGCGCAACTACCTGCTGGAGCTGCAGGTGCTGGGCCATGGTGCGCTGACGCCGGCACAGGCACGGCGCCAGGGCGTGCACTACAAGGTGCGCTTCCGCTACCCCGATGCGCCGGCGCGTCAGAACGCGAATGCGGAGCCGGAGACCGGCCCGCAACACGATGCCTACAGCTACTCCGCCAGCGATGACGCCGCCTGGCTGCGCCCCGAGCGCGTCTTCGATGACGGACGCTTTACTTATATTGATCTGTCGCATGACCTCCCCTTGCATGGCGGTCTGCCTGCCGTATTTGGCCGGCAGCAGCAGGACAGCGGGGATTTCATCATCAACAGCAGCTACCAACATGGGCGCATCACCGTGCATGGCGTCTATCCCTATCTGGTGCTGCGCCACGGCCAGCAGGTGCTGGGACTGCGACGGGAGTAAGGCATGGCATTCACTTTCCGCCTCGGGCAACAGCCAGCTGTCACACCTGAAACCTCCAGTGCCGCCGATGAGGCTCTGCTAGCCACAGAACCAGTGCTGCGAAGCCGCCAGCGGCCACGGCTGAACCGCAAGGCGCTGGTGTTCGCCGCCATGCTGCTGGCCGGCAGTGCCGCCATGGTCGCCTGGAGCATGAGCCGGCTGCCCTGGAGCGATGGCCCCAGCAGTCCAGCACGCAGTTCCGGCGAGCGCGTGGAACTGCCGCAGCAGAGTTTCCAGGCCAGTGCCAGTGCGCCCGCCGCCGCGCTGTTGCCGGATACCTTGCCGCCGCTGCCGCCCTCCGGTCTGCCGTCTGGCCAAGTCACCATGGCGCTGGCCGGGCAGACCGCCCTGCCCACCCCGGTGGAGACACTGCCGGAACCCAGCTTGGCACCTGTGCCACTGGCACGCCCGCGCAACCCCGCCCCCAAGCTGGCGCCGGAGCCTAGCCCCACCAGCACCAGCGCCGGCCCGCTGGTGGAATCAGCCAGTCCGCCTGCCGCCGAATCCGGTCAAGGCACTGCGCTGGTACAACGTGTCCAGCACCCTGCCACGCTGCTGCCGCGCGGCCGCGTGATCCGCTGCGTGCTGGAAACACGCATCGTCAGTGAGATCGCCGGACTGACGTCCTGCATCGTGACCGAGCCGGTCTACTCCCTCGGCAACCAACTGCTGATCCGGCCTGGCTCGCGCATCAGCGGCCAGTACCAGGAACAGCTGGGTGCCGCCGATCGACTGGCAGTGATCTGGGAGCGCCTGCTGACACCCGACGGGCTGGACGTGCAGTTGATGAGCCCCGGCGCCGATGCGCTCGGTGGCAGCGGCCATCCCGGCGTGGTGGACAAGCACTGGGGCGAGCGCGTCAGCTCGGCGCTGCTGGTCAGCCTGATGAGCGACGTGATGCAGATCGCCGCTGCCAGGCATGCCCCGGCCGCCGCCAGCCCGAGCACCACCAGCATCTCGGTAGACAGCGGCAGCCTGGTGCAGCAGACCAACCCCTACCAGAGCCGCACCGCCGACACGCTGCAATCGGCTGCGCAGACCGCGCTGCAGGCAGGCGCCACGCGCGCACCCACCATCACGATCGCGCAAGGCCAGCTGATCACGATCCAGGTGGCACGCGATATCGACTTTGCCGGAGTGCTGACGCCATGAACACCGACCCGCTGGCCCGGCTGCCTGACGGCTTTCTGCAGTACCAGTACCAGATGCTCGGCATTGCCGACTACCTGACGCGGCCGGATGTGACCGAAATCTGCATCAACCGTCCTGGCGAGGTCTATCTGGAAACACCAGCCGGCTGGCAGTGCATGCCGGTGGCCGGCCTGACACCAGAGCGGGTGCGCCATTTCTGCACCACCATCGTCAACGAAAGCAATACCGGCCAGCGCATCACCGCAGCCGAGCCAATGGTATCGCTGACCTTTCCTTCGGGGCAGCGCGCACAGTTCATCATTCCGCCGGCGGTGGAGGCCGAGCGTATCTCGATCACGATCCGGCTGCCCTCGCGCCAGCCACCTTCGCTGGAACAGTATGCGGCACAAGGGTTTTTCGACCAGCTGGCACCGCAGACACAACGCCTGTCGCCCCAGGATCGCCAGCTGCTGGAGTTGCTGCACCAGGGCCGCCACACCGAATTTTTCCGGCTGGCCGTGCTGCAGCACAAGACGCTGGTGGTGTCCGGTGCAACCGGCAGCGGCAAGACGACCTTCATGAAATCGCTGGTCGGCCATATCCCGCCACAGGAACGGCTGGTCACGATCGAGGACGCGCGCGAACTCTTCATCACGCAGCCGAATGCGGTGCACCTGCTCTATTCCAAGGGCGGTCAAAGCCTGGCCCCGGTCAGCGCCAAGACCTGCATGGAAGCGGCTTTGCGCATGAAGCCGGACCGCATCATCCTGGCCGAGCTGCGTGGCGACGAGGCCTTCTACTTCATCCGCAACTGCGCCTCCGGCCACCCGGGCTCCATCACCAGCTGCCATGCCGGCAGCGTGGCCCAAACCTGGGACCAGCTGGCACTGATGGTCAAGGCCTCGCCCGAAGGTGCCGGGCTGGAGTTTGGCGTGATCCAGCGCCTGCTGCAGCAGACCATCGATATCGTCGTGCATGTGCGCGCCCACGCCGGCAAGCGCCAGCTCACCGGCATCCATTTCGATCCGCAGGCGCAGCTGGAGGCCACATGCAGCTGATGCACCGGATCGCCCTGCTCATGCTGCTGGCACCGGCCGCCGTACTGGCGCGCCCGTCACCGCTGGCCGGGCAATGGATGTGTGCCAGCACGCCACAGCAGCTGCCGGCCCTGCTGCAAATCCCCGCCGGCCAACTGCGCCAGCAGGCCGCGCTGCGTGCTACTGCCGACGGCCACTGGCACAGCAACACCCTGCTGACGCTGGTACCCACCGATGGCAGCGCGCCCACGCACTTGCGCCTACAACTCGGCGGCAATAGCCAGCTGCGCGGTCGCCAGTGGCAACAGCAGGTGCTGCAAGCGCAGCTACTGCCCGCAGCAGCCCCGGACCGATCCCTGTCGGCTTCTGCGCAACGCCAGTTCGAGGCGCTGGTGCTGTCCTTGCTGCGCGATGCACACGTGCGCCATTACCGATTGCTGCCGTCCGGCCCGGATCAGCTATTGCTGGCACCGATCCCGGACAGCCGGCATCACCCGCGGCTGGCCTGCCAGCGCCTGCCGGAATCGCCTGCATGAACGCCCCGCTGCGCCTGACACTGTCGCTGGCCAGCCTGTTGCTGCTGGCGGTCGCCGGCAGCTGGCTGTCCGGCTGGCTGTTGCTGCAATGGTGGAGCCTGCCCGATAGCGCCACGCCCTGGCTCTGGCCGCGCTACCTGCCGCTGCAGCACCTGCCCCAGCTGCAGCCGCACTGGCAGGCGATCCGGATCAGCGGCGGCATCGGCCTGGGCCTGGCGCTGCTGCTCTGGCTCGGCACGCTGGTAGTGCTGTGGCGATCGCCGCCGCGCAGCCTGCATGGCGATGCACGATTTGCCAGCCGCGCCCTGCTGCGCCGCGCCGGCCTGTTCCGTGACGATGCCGGCGGCCTGCTGATCGGCCGCAGCGGCCGGCAGCTGCTGCGTGACCACGGCCAGCGCTTTGTACTGCTGGCCGCCCCCACGCGTTCCGGCAAGGGCGTGAGCGTGGTGATTCCGGTGCTGCTGGACTATGCACACAGCGTGGTCGTGCTCGATATCAAGGGCGAAAACCACGCGCGCACCAGCGGCTACCGCCGCCATATCGGCCAGCAGGTGTTCTGCTTCCAGCCCTTTGCCGCCGATGGCCGCAGCCACCGCTGGAATCCGCTGCAGCATGTGTCCAGCGAGCCGGCGCGCTGCGCCGGCGACCTGCGCGGCATCGCACAGGTGCTGTATCCGGAAGGCGACAACAGCGGCAACCAGCGCTTTTTTACCGACCAGGCGCGCAACGCCTTTGTCGCGCTCGGCCTGTGCCTGTTCGAGCGCCATGCGCGTGACCAGCGCCTGCAACTGCCTGGCGCGCAGCCGCCCACGCTTGGCCAGCTCTACCGCCTGTCGATTGGCGACGGCCGGCCGATGCGCGACTGGCTGCAGCTGCTGGCGGATGACGATCTGCTGTCGGATACCTGCCGTACCAGCCTGCGCGCGCTGTGCAACCAGGCCGATGACACGCTCAGCAGCATCCTCGGTAGCCTGCAGGCCCCGCTCGGGCTCTGGGCCGATCCGCAGCTCGATGCCGCCACCAGCGGCCACGACATCGCGCTGGACCAGGTACGGCGCCAGCGCATGACGGTCTACCTGTGCATCACGCCAGACCGGCTGGAGCAGGCGGCGCTACTGGTGCGGCTGTTCTTTTCGCTGCTGATCCGCGACAACACGCGCACCCTGCCGGAGCAGGATCCGACGCTGCGCCACCCCTGCCTGTTGCTGCTGGACGAGTTCACCAGCATGGGCCGCATCGATATCCTGGCGCAGAGCGTGAGCTATATGGCCGGCTACCAGCTGCGGCTGCTGACGGTGATCCAGAGCATGGCCCAGCTCGATGCCGTCTACGGCACGGAGCAGGCGCGCAACCTGGCCACCAACCACGCCACGCAGATCCTGTTTGCCCCGCGCGAGCAGCAGGATGCCCGGCTCTATTCCGAAATGCTGGGCAACACCACGCAGCGCCGCCAGCAACGCAGCCAGGGCCGCGATACCAGCCATACCGAGATCCTGGACAGCCGCCCGCTGCTGCTGCCGCAGGAGGTCAAGGCACTCGGGCCACAGCGCCAGATCGTGCTGATGGAAGGCCTGGCCGATGCTGCCCTGCTCGACAAGATCAGCTACTACCGCGAGCGGCGCTTCCGGCAACGGCTGCTGCCCGCCACCCCGATTCCCCAGCTGCCCCCGATGGAGCCCGTCTGATGCGCAAACCCCTGCTGATGCTTTCCCTGCTCGGTGTCCTGGCCCTGCCCGCGCAGGCGCAACAACCTGCGCTGTTCACCGGCATCACCCGGCTCGCCTGCGAAGCGCTGCTCTGCCTGTCCAGCGGCAGCCATCCGGCGGCCTGTGCGCCGGCGCTGAGTTACTACTTTGGCCTGCGCAAGCTGTTCCGCACCGATGTGTCCACGCTGACCAAGCGGCTGAACTTCCTCAACCTGTGCCCGAGCGCCAATACCGATGCCAACATGCAGTCACTCACACTGGCGATTGCGCAAGGGGCCGGCTATTGCGATGCCGCCAGCCTGAACCGCAACACCTACGAGACCACGATCCGCGTCTGCCCGTCGCGCAGCGGCCCGATGTGGTGGCGCTACGACGACAGTGATTGCACGCAGGAAACCGTGCAGGCGATCGACCCAGCCATGCCGCGCCATTGCACGGCCTACTACCAGCACGGCTATGTCGCGCCCGGCGACCTGAAGCCGCCGCGCTATGTTGGCAAGCCCGGCTACGACGGTCGCTGGGTGCCAGTCTCCAATCCATAAAAAATACCCCGCCGCAGACGGATCCGCAACGGGGTGCTAGCGTTCAAGCCGAAACGCTCAGTGGAACTGCGGCGCGCGCTTTTCCATGAAGGCGGTGAAGGCTTCGCGCGCGGCCGGTTCGCCCAGCATACGCGCAAACACGGCCGCCTCTTCGGCCAGGCGCTCCAGCAGCACAGCCTGCTGGCCCTGCTTGAGCAGACGCTTGGTTTCGAGCAGCGAGCTCATCGGCTTGCTGGCCAGGCGCTGGGCCTGCGCCAGCGCCAGTGCGTTGACCTCGGTCGGCGCGGTGATGCGATTCACCAGGCCGATATCGCGGGCGGTTTCGGCCAGGAAAGGCTCGCCCAGCAGCAGCAACTCGGCCGCACGCTGGTGGCCGACGAGTTGCGGCGCCAGCAGGCTGGAGCCGGCCTCGGGACACAGGCCCAGGTTGACGAAGGGCATGGCAAAGGCGGCGTTGTCACCGGCATAGACCAGGTCGCAGTGGAACAGCATGGTGGTGCCCACGCCCACTGCCGGCCCCGCCACGGCGGCGATCAGCGGCTTGGGAAAACTCACCAGCTGGCGCAGGAAGCGGAACACCGGCGCATCGGTGCTGGTGGGCGGATGCTCCAGAAAGTCCTTGATGTCGTTGCCGGCGGTGAACACGCTGGCATCGCCCTGGATCACCAGCACGCGCACGGCATCATCGCTTGCGGCCTGCTGCATGGCCTCGGCCAGCGCGCTGTACATGGCTTCGGTCAGCGCGTTCTTCTTGTCCAGGCGGTTGAAGGTGATGGTGGACACGCCGCCATCGGTATGGATCAGGATATCGCTCATGCCCCCTCCTTACGCTGCGCGGATCATGGTGCCGTACGGCGTATCGGTGAGAATTTCCAGCAGCATGCTGTGCGGCACACGGCCATCGATGATGTGCACGGCATTGACACCGCTGCGCGCAGCGTCGAGCGCGCCGGCAATCTTGGGCAGCATGCCGCCGGAGATGGTGCCATCGGCGCAGAGTTCATCGATGCGGGCCGAGGTCAGTTCAGTCAGGAGCTGGCCCTGCTTGTCGAGCACGCCGGGGATATTGGTCAGCATCAGCAGTTTTTCGGCATTCAGCGTCATCGCCAGGTGCGAGGCGACGACGTCGGCGTTGATGTTGTAGCTCTCGTTCTGTTCGCCAAAGCCGATCGGGCTGACCACCGGAATGAACTGGTCGTCCTGCAGCGCCTTGACCACGCTCGGGTCGATGCTCTCGATGTCGCCTACCTGGCCGACGTCGTGTTCCTGTGCCGGATCGTTCAGGTCCTTCAGGCGCAGCTTGCGCGCGCGGATCATGGCACCGTCACGGCCAGTCAGGCCGACCGCCTTGCCACCGGCCTGGTTGATCAGGCCAACGATGTCCTGCTGCACCTCGCCGCCCAGCACCCATTCGACCACTTCCATGGTCTCGGCATCGGTGACGCGCATGCCCTGGATGAAATGGCCTTCCTTGCCCAGGCGCTTGAGCGCGGTCTCGATCTGCGGACCGCCGCCGTGCACCACCACCGGGTTGATGCCGACCAGCTTGAGCAGCACGATGTCTTCGGCAAAGGCCTTTTGCAGTGCCGGATCGGTCATGGCATTGCCGCCGTACTTGATGACCATGGTCTTGCCATGGAACTCGCGGATGTAGGGCAGCGCCTGGGCCAGGATGCCGGCCTTGTCGATGGGGGTGAGGAGGGTCTGGTCAGACATGGGGATTTCGCCTGGTTAACGGCACGTGGTGTGCCATGACATGGACAACAGATCCCCTGCGCGGGGAATCCGGGTACAGCTGGCAATTTAGCATAGGTGCGGGACGAACGGCGCACCTGTCTGGGCCCCGCTCAGGGGCAATCAGGGAGCAGACAATCCGCACGATCGTGAGGATTCCTGGCAAAAGCAGGCCATTTCAGCAAGAATCCGCACGCTCATGCGGATTCTGAAAATATCCGCCGTTCATTCGCCCCACAATGTCGATAGCGGAGCCGCCCAGAGGCCATCGCCCACCGGCAGGGTTTCATCCCCGTCATACAGCAGCACGCCCATGCGGAACTGCTTGCCAGCCAAGCCCGCCCATTTTTTCAGGCCTTTGAAATCGGCTTCACGCACGGTAGCAGCGGCCTTGATCTCGACCCCAATGAGCTGGCCTGCCGCATTTTCAACCACGATATCGACCTCGACCTGCTCCCGATCCCGGTAGTACATCAGCTGGTAATCCCCATCGGCACTGGCGGCCAGGCGCAACAATTCCGCATAAACAAAGATTTCGAGTACATGGCCGAAACGACTGCGGTCCTGCTGCAGCTCGACTTCTCCCAGGTCCAGCAAGGCAGACAACAAGCCCGAATCGACAAATTGCAGCTTGGGGGTCTTGATGACGCGATTGAGGCGATTATTGGCCCATACCGGCACCCGCCGCAGCAGGTACATCTGCTCAAACGCAGCCACATAGCGCGCGGCCGTCTTGCCATCCAGACCCAGTTGCCCTCCAAGCTGGCTGTAGTTACACAGCTGGCCAGCGGTTTGTGCCAGTGCCCTCAAAAAGCGAGGCAGCTGATCCAGCTTGTCAATACCAGCCACATCCCGCACATCGCGCTGGATCAGGGCATCGACATACTGCCGGTACCAGGCCACGCGCCGCCGTTGTGTGGCACGGGCCACGGCTTCCGGATAGCCTCCGCGCAAGACTCGCTCTTCCAGGGCCGCCTGCCGCGCAGGTGCACCTGCTGGCGGTAGCTGGCCGGCGAATACGGTATCCAGCCAATTGCGCGTACGCCCTTCCATCTCGCTCTGCGACAGCGGCAGCAATGTCAGGGTTTCCATGCGGCCTGCGAGCGAGTCTGCCACTGTGGGCAAGGCCATCAGGTTGGCTGAGCCGGTGAGCAGAAAGCGCCCGGGTCGGCGGTCTTCGTCCACACTTTTCTTGATGGCCAGCAACAACTGCGGCGCACGCTGGATTTCATCGATGATGGCGCGGTCCAGACTGCGGATCATGCCTGCCGGGTCTTCCCGCGCGGCCAGTTGCGTGAGTTCATCATCCAGCGTGAGGTAACGCCAGTCAGGATCTGCCAGCTGTCGCACCAGCGTGGTCTTGCCAGACTGGCGTGGTCCGGCCAGCAGTACGACGGGCGTGTCCTGCATGGCCTCGGCGATGCGCGACGTGATATGGCGTGGGTACAAGACATCTGCAGACATGTCGCGATGATAGCGGCAAATCCGGAATCAAACATCCGCCAATCCGGAATTTGGTTGCGGTAATTTCGGAATATAAACGCGGCAGATCCGGAATCAAATCACCGCCAATCCGGAATCTGCAGCCCGCCACCAGCGCTCAACGCACCCGGCTACCCTCACGCCACACCAGCATGCCAAGCGATGCCCCCACGCCACTACCGATGCTGTTGGCCACCAGGTCCAGCACACTGGTGGAACGGCCCGGCACAAAGCCCTGCAGCCATTCGGTCAGCACGGCAAAGCTGAACAGGCCGAGCAGCAGCCAGGGGCGGCCGCGGCGGCCAAAAGCGCGCCAGCCGGTCAAGGCGAGTACGGCAAAGAAGCCCAGGTGCACCAGCTTGTCCACATGCTGCAGCAGGCCACCCTGCACGTGCACGCTGCGGTTCAGGAACTGCAGCCAGGCGGCCAGCTCCTGCACGGCGGTGCCGGGCACCAGCAGCATGATGAATACCGCCAGAAAAGATACCAAAAACAATCTCACGCCCACCTGCCCTTGCCTTGTCTTGACGCACACGTCATGTAAAACGATCCAGTGTAGCGGTCCGTCATGTCAGCGGGGCGAAATCACACGATCTGTTGCAAGCCTAGGCCTTGCCGGAGAACCCCGAAAGTCAGGCCGCACAAGAGGGGAAGTGGCTGCGCCGACGTTGTCTGACGATATCCGGCGTGTGTCTGTTTTTTCCGGCTTCACCGTCAAAGCCCAGTCTGTCATAGACCAGTCCGCCCACGCCAGGGCTCACGACCTCGCCCACTTGCTCAGGGTCTGTAGCAAACCAGATGTAGCTGAACTTGTCTGCCAGATCGGCTGGGAACTCATGCCCCAGACGCTCCTGCGCGCCCGCCACCATGACGGGAGACAGGACGTACACACTGTCCGCCTTGGCTTCCGTCAGGGCCCGCGTCAGGTTCGTCCTGACAACACAGCCACTGGAAATGATGGACTTGACGACGACATAGGCCACCTTTTCGCTCTCGACTGGCTCCACATACTGGCGAATCACCGGGGTGATGGATATGCCATCTTCTCGTACCCGGTCATTCCAGTAGCACTGAAGAAACAGCCTGGACGCCTCCAGACCATTGGCTATCAGCCCGTCCAGTACGCCAGCGGCCAGAAAATCGGCATCCTCTACCGTACAGATCACACAAACATCCTTGCCCTGCAAACTGGCACCGTGTTGCCCCATCAAGCTTCGGGACAAATGCCGCCCCAGTTCGCGCATGGTGGCCTGATACGCCTGACTGGGCACCTCTGTGGCTGGCTGCGTCAACCGCTGCAGGAGCGGCTTCACGGCGGGGTCACTTTCAGCAAACGGCGTGAACTCTCTGCTGTTCATAGCTGCTCCTCAAAGGCTTCGAATTGGCCTGGACGGGCCTGGATGACTCTCTGGACAAAACGTCCGAACTGCTGAATCAGGCAGTCTGCCGCACAACCCAGACGGTCGGGAATCAGCGGCCACGCTGCACATCGGCTTCGAGCACCATGCGCACATAACGCGAATAGGGAATGCCCAGCGCCTCGGCCTTGGCACGTATGGCGTTCATCAGTGAAGACGGCAGGCGCATGTCCAGGGAGGCTTCCTTTTTGGCCAGCTCGAAGCGCATGGGTTTGAATTCCGACAGGTCGTACTCGGACAAGTCGGCCGAGTCCACAAAGCGCTCCGCCTCTTCGTCACTTCGCAGTACCGGAATTTTCTTGCCTTTGGCGTTCATAGTGGTCAATCTCCTTCTGATGCATATAGCGGGCACTGATGGTACCTTATCCATTCTCGCAGAGCAGCGCTTGCGATACACAGCATCTACGCAACAGTCCAAGACGCGACATCTTCAAAAAGAATAGGCGTTGCATTTCAGACTGGAGACAACCCGTACTATAAGTGCTCCACTCGGGGCAGTTCCTGCAGACATTTACGATTGAGCTTGGAACGCTCCAGGTCAAAAATCCACCCCCAGCGCGAAAAATACTGCGCTGCTGATTTGATATGCGCGCGCGCCAACACCGGGTTCTTAAATGACTCCTTTTGAAATTCATGCACTACGGTGACGTCTGGCACAAACATTGTTCCACCGTGCACAGCAAGGCGACGTGACAAGTCTATATCTTCTAAATACATGAAATAGCGCTCATCAAAACCATCTACAGCACGTAACGCCTGAAAGTTGCACACCATGAAGCACCCCGAGAGCGAAGGAGCAAAGAATCGCTTCGAATAATCTGCATCCCGAAGCAAGTAGCGATGGTCCAATTTTTTAGCCAAGCTTGGTACAAATTTGCGTGCAAACAAATTCATCGGAGTTGGCAGAAGCTTGCACAACTCCTGACGCGCACCATCAGGATAGACCACGTTAGGCATAAACAAGGCTTGCGGCAGGCTACTCACAAGTGCATGCAAGCGATCAAGCGCTTCAGGCTCAACCCGAATATCAGGGTTGCAGACAATATGGTGCGAACATTCGCCTGTCTCCACTCGTATCGCCTGATTATGACCATACCCATAACCGCCGTTACGATCTGACTTGATATATCGCATCTTCGTCAGCGTATCCAGCTGTTCTGCCCATTGGCAGCCAGCGTTATCAACCAACCAAACACGTTGCACAGAAGCTGCTGCTTGTAACTCCTTCAACAAGGGAAGGATTTCCTCCGGCCGATGCTTGTACAGGACAATACTGACGCTAAACATAACCCTCCCATTCCATCCATCTTGACATTACGCGATCTTCTGCAAACTCAAGCCCTGCTGATCCTTGACCGACAGTTGCGGCATGGTCATACCATATTGCGCCAGCGGCCACTCGATACCCACCGTCGGATCATCCCAGGCCAGGCTGGCTTCAAACTGGGGCGCATAGTAATCCGTTGTCTTGTAGAGGAATTCCGCCGTGTCGCTCAGCACCAGAAAGCCGTGCGCCAGGCCGGGCGGGACCCAGAGCATGCGCTGATTCTCTTCGTTGAGCTCCAGGCCAAACCACTGGCCGTAGGCGGACGAGTCCTTGCGAATATCCACGGCCACGTCAAATACCTTGCCACGCACCACGCGCACCAGCTTGCCCTGTGCCTGCTGCGTCTGGAAGTGCATGCCGCGCAGCACACCTTTGGCGGAACGGGAATGGTTGTCTTGGACGAAAGTATGGCTGGTGCCAGTCAGTTCGTCGAACACGCGCTGGTTGAAACTCTCGAAGAAGAAGCCGCGTGCATCGCCAAACACGCGTGGTTCCAGGATGAGGACACCGGGGATGGAGGTTTCAATGGCGTTCATGCCTGCACCTCACGTTGCAGCAAACGCAGCAGGTATTGGCCATAGCCGTTTTTCTTCAATGGCTCTGCCAACCGAGCCAGTTGTGCATCATCGATATATTGCAAGCGCCAGGCAATTTCCTCTGGACTAGCGATTTTCAAACCCTGGCGCCGTTCCAGCGTAGCAATGAAGTGGCTGGCTTCGAGCAGGCTTTCGTGCGTGCCGGTATCGAGCCAGGCATAGCCGCGTGTCATGGTCTGCACCTGCAGCTGGCCGCGCTCCAGGTAGGCCTGGTTGACGCTGGTGATTTCGAGTTCGCCACGCGCGCTGGGTTTGACGTTTTTCGCGATCTCGATCACGTCGTTGTCGTAGAAGTACAGGCCGGTAACGGCATAGCTGGACTTGGGTTGGGCCGGCTTTTCCTCGATGCCGATAGCCTTGCCCTGGGCATCGAACTCGACCACGCCGTAGCGCTCGGGATCGTGTACGTGGTAGGCAAACACGGTAGCGCCTTCCGTGCAGTTGTGTGCCTGCTCCAGCAAATGCGCCATATCGTGACCATAGAAGATGTTGTCACCCAGTACCAGCGCACAAGGATCTTTGCCGATAAACTCCTCGCCGATCAGGAATGCCTGTGCCAGGCCGTCCGGGCTGGGCTGTACAGCGTACTGCAGTTTGATGCCCCACTGGGAGCCATCGCCCAGCAGTTGCTGGAAACGCGGTGTGTCCTGCGGCGTGGAAATGATCAGTACCTCACGAATGCCGGCCAGCATCAGGATGCTGAGCGGGTAGTAGATCATGGGCTTGTCGTACACCGGCAGCAACTGCTTGCTGATGGCGAGTGTGGCGGGGTGCAAACGGGTGCCGGAACCTCCGGCGAGGATGATGCCCTTGCGATTGATAGTCATGTCAATAATCTCGTTGTTGATGAATTGGCTTCACGCCAGGATTTCTTGCAGCATGCGGTCCACGCCCTGCTGCCAGGCCGGCAGCGTCAGGCCAAACGCCTGCTGCAGGCGCGTGGTGTCCAGGCGCGAGTTGGCCGGGCGCTGTGCCGGCACCGGGTAGGCGCTGGACGGGATAGCGGCGACCGCCTCGGACGTTACGCGCAGGACCACACCCTGGCGCTGTGCCTGCGCCAGCACATGTTGCGCGTAGCCGTGCCAGCTGGTTTCGCCACTCGCAGCCAGATGGTAGGTGCCGGTGCAGGCGGTATCGCCCGTCAGATACTGGCGCACAGCATGCGCGGTCACATCGGCGATCAGTTCTGCGCCGGTGGGTGCGCCCCACTGGTCGTTGATGACGTTGAGCGCATCACGCTCCTGTGCCAGGCGCAGCATGGTCTTGGCGAAGTTGCCGCCGCGTGCGGCATAGACCCAGCTGGTGCGGAAGATCAGGTATGCCGCGTTGCTGGCACGTATCTGCTGTTCACCGGCGAGCTTGCTGTGGCCGTAGACGTTGAGTGGTCCAGTAGCCGCATCGACCGGCCAGGGTTGCTGGCCGCTGCCGTCAAACACGTAATCGGTGGAGTAATGCACCAGCAACGCGCCCAGCGCCTGGGCCTGTTGCGCCAGCACGCCTACTGCGCTGGCGTTGATGGTGTGGGCCAGTTCGGCTTCGCTTTCGGCCTTGTCCACCGCGGTATAGGCAGCGGCGTTGACGATGACATCGGGTTGCAGCAGCTGTACGGTACGTGCCAGCGCATCGGGATCGGCCAGATCGCCATGCAGGGGCTGCCCCTGCCAGTGCGGGTTACTGGCGCTATCACGACGAAGCGCCCAAAGTTCACCCAACGGAGCCAGGCTGCGCTGCAGTTCCCAGCCGACCTGGCCGTTCTTGCCCAACAGCAGGATGCGTTTTGCCATGGCTCAGCCCTGCTGGTAGTGCTGGCTGACCCAGTCGCGGTAGGCACCGCTCTGGACGTTCTGAACCCAGGTCGGGTTGTCCAGGTACCACTGCACGGTCTTGGCGATGCCGGTGTCGAAGGTTTCGGCCGGGCGCCAGCCCAGTTCACGCTCCAGCTTGCGCGCATCGATGGCATAACGGCGATCGTGGCCGGGGCGGTCGGTGACGTAGGTGATCTGTTTGGCGTAGCTTTGGCCATCGGCCCGCGGACGCAGCTGGTCCAGCAGGCGACAGATGGTCTGGACAATCTCGATATTGGGTTTTTCGTTCCAGCCGCCGACGTTGTAGGTTTCACCCAGCTGACCAGCTTCGAGCACGCGGCGGATGGCGTTGCAGTGGTCGGTGACGTAGAGCCAGTCACGCACCTGCATGCCATCGCCATAGACCGGCAGCGGCTTGCCAGCCAGGGCGTTGACGATCATCAGCGGGATGAGTTTTTCCGGGAAATGGTAGGGGCCGTAGTTGTTGCTGCAGTTGGTGGTGAGCACCGGCAGGCCGTAGGTGTGGTGGTAGGCGCGTACCAGGTGGTCGCTGGCGGCCTTGCTGGCGCTGTAGGGGCTGTTGGGCTCGTAGGCGTGCTGCTCGGTAAAGGCGGGCGCGTCCGGGCTGAGGGTGCCGTAGACCTCGTCGGTAGAGACATGCAGGAAGCGGAAGGCAGCCTGTTTTTCCGGCGACAGGCCGTTGTAGTAGGCACGGACCGATTCGAGGAGGTGGAAGGTGCCGACGATGTTGGTCTGGATAAAGTCTTCCGGGCCATGGATGGAACGGTCGACATGGCTTTCTGCGGCGAAGTTGATGATGGCGCGTGGTTGATGTGTAGTCAGTAGCTGATCAACCAATGCCTTGTCACCGATATCGCCCTGGACGAAGATGTGGTTGGGGTTGCCCTGCAGCGAGGACAAGGTTTCCAGGTTGCCTGCGTAAGTCAGCTTGTCGAGGTTGATCAATACCTCATCAGACTGCTTAAACCAGTCCAGCGCAAAGTTGCCACCAATAAAGCCGGCTCCGCCGGTCACAAGAATACTCATGGTTTCCTCAAAAAATTAACGCGCACCAAAGCCGGTGAGCATGGTACGAATGGTTTTAAACACGATGATCACATCCAGCCAGAACGAGAAATACTTGATGTAGTAGAAGTCGTGCTCGATCTTGACCTGGGTTTCGTCAGCACCGGTGGCGTAACCGTACATGACCTGCGCCCAGCCTGTAATACCGGGCTTGACGATATGGCGGTACATGTAGAACGGCACCTGTTCCGACAGTTCGTCGGCAAACTTCTTGTATTCGGCACGCGGACCGATCAGGGCCATATCGCCCTTGAGCACGTTGAAGAACTGTGGCAGCTCGTCAATGCGCACCTTGCGGATAAAGCGGCCGATACGGGTGATGCGGCTGTCACCATGGCTGGTGGTCTGTTGCTGGTTGACGGACTGGTTTTCCGTCATGCTGCGGAACTTGTACATCTTGAAGGACTTGCCCCGGTACCCTACCCGCTCCTGGTTGAAGAAGATGGAGCCGCCATCTTCCAGCTTGATCAGGATGGCGGTAACCAGCATGATCGGCAAGGTGATGGGGAAGGACAAGATGATCAGCACTGATTCCAGCAGGTACTTGATCCAGATGTACAGGGGCGACGGCAGCAGCGAGCCCAGGTTGTTTTCGTACATGTGCTGGATCTTGATGCGGCCCGTCAGCGATTCTTCCGCCTGGCGGATGTTGTAGACCAGACGGTGCTGCAGCGCGCATTCGGCCAGGAATTTCTGCCACTCGTCCGGCATATGGGGGGTGTGCAGATCTGCCACGATCGCGTCAATGCGAACGCCTTGCGGCATGCGCGGCTCTTCCAGGCGATACCAGTTGACCCCATCGATGCCTTCTACATGATCGGCACGCCCCATGGGCACATAGGCCAGGGTCATGCGATGCGCACGGCGCAACATGTAGGCCTGCACCATGAGCCAGAGCAGGCTCAGCGTAAATCCGATGGTCAGGTAGGGAATGCTGTAACTCATGCGGAACAGGAACAGCACGCCCAGTAGTACGCTGTACCAGCCCAGCAGCACCGGGATACTGGCCAGCACCGAGCGCGAGCCGGGGAACCAGTTCATCTTGCGCAAGCTGAGCATGGTGGCGGCAAAGCCGAATCCCACCAGCAAGACATTCCAGCTCTCGTACAACTGGCCCTGCGGCAGCAGGTGACGCCAGGCCGGCAAGAGCAGCAGCGGCAGGCCACAGACGAACAGCAGGCCCAGCATCAGCCTGAGGTAGAAGTACTTGAACATGTGTGGCTCTTGGCCACCATTGTTGTTTTTCATGGTGCGTATCCTCGCACAGGGGGTACAAAAACGCTGTGCATTTGTACACACCAAGCTGCGCGAATGGGGATCATGACGAAGGTTTGTGGTTGAAAGAGAACAGTCCGCCAGTGCTTACGAGAAAGACTTGGCAGCTAACCATTCGGAGAAGCCTGCCCCCACTTCAGGATGCTTTTGCGCCAGATCGACCGTCGCCTGCAGGAAGCCGAGCTTGCTGCCACAGTCGTAACGGGTGCCCTGGTAGCGGTAGGCAAAGACCTTTTCGCGGCGCAGCAAGGAGGCAATGGCATCAGTGAGCTGGATTTCACCGCCAGCACCGGGCTGGACATTGGCGATTTCATCAAAGATACCGGGTGTGAGGATATAGCGACCTGCCACGGCCAACGTGCTGGGGGCATCTGCGGCCTTGGGCTTTTCGACGATGCCGCTGACATCCATCAGCTGTTCATCGATTTGCGTACCCGAGACAATACCGTACTTGCGCGTGTCTTCACGCGGTACGTCCTGCACCGCCAGGATGCTGGCGCGCCATTCGTTGTACTGGGCGATCATCTGAGCGGTGATGGAGGGCTGGCCTACCATTAGGTCATCAGCCAGGATCAGAGCGAATGCTTCTTGCCCGACCAGTTCACGCGCGCACATGACAGCGTGGCCCAAGCCTAAGGCACGGTGCTGGCGCACATAGACACATTGCATGTCATCCGGCTTGATGCTGTGTACGACCTTTAGCAGTTCGTGCTTGCCAGCCACCTCCAACTCGGATTCCAGTTCATAGGCGGTGTCGAAATGGTCTTCGATAGAGCGCTTGGTACGACCCGTGACGAAGATCATCTGACGAATACCTGCTTCATAGGCTTCTTCCACAGCGTACTGGATCAAAGGCTTGTCAACAACAGTCAACATTTCCTTAGGACTTGCCTTGGTGGCAGGCAAAAACCTAGTACCTAAGCCAGCTATGGGAAACACAGCCTTTCTAACAGCTAAAAATTCGGAATACATGACTTACCCAGAGAAAAATCAACAAAAATGACCTTTAGACAACATGAACATCAATAAGGCGACCAGCCAAAAAATTTTTTCACAACCGAGGCAAGGTGCCTATAAACACGAGGCCGCAGCGCCCAAAACAGCATGATTCGGTTTTTCACCGGCAACAGGCCCACCGCCTTAGTATTACTGGAAAACTTAACCAGCCCTGCAACGTGCGACAGCTCAATGCAGCGCTGGTAGGCAGAAGGACTATCACAACGAAATGCAGCCAAAAGCATCAAGTAAGAAAGGAATTTTATGACGTGGGCCTCAAAATAATCTCTCAGCCTAGGGAAGGCAGAATGAAGACGAAAATAATCCACCTCCAAATCAATAACCTCAATTGCAGACTCAAGAATCCGAGGAGAAAAATTACGTGTCGTACTACCAGAACGAATTAACGCATGATAATAAACCCTAGACACAAAAATGACCTTAGACGCAGCGAGTGAAATTGCACGCGAGAAAAAAACATCCTCAGTAGACCTAACCGCAGGAAATTTCAAGCCATTACTCTGGAGAAACTTTGTTCGATATAGCTTATTACAGGGACTACTAAAAACCTGATCATCCATCAGCGCCGAAATTACAATCTCATCGCCAAACAATGCCTCTTGAGCAAAAGTCGAGAATGCTTTCGTTACAACACCTTCATCAGAAACAAAATCCAACCCAAAATTCAAAAAATCCGCATCACTCTGTCTTAGAGCAGCACTGCATACGGCGTACGCATCAACCTCAAGCCAATCATCGGAATCAACAAAAGATAAAAACTCTCCTCTGGCCAATTCGATGCCAACGTTTCGAGCCACCCCTTGCCCCTCATTTATTTTAGATATGACACGAAACCTCTTATCAGTGGCCGCAAATTCATTACATATCTCCAACGAATCATCTGTTGAGCCATCATCCACAAGAATGACTTCTATATCAAACAATGTTTGATTGGCAATGCTTTGCAAGCATTTATTTAAATATTTGGAAACATTATAAACCGGAACCACAACTGTAACCACGGGAAATGCAGATCCATGCATGACATTCATTGCACAAGCACCCTGCGCCAAAGACTCACAAAGGCCGGACATCAATAACTCTCCCAGAAAAATAGATACGGAATAAACGGCGCAGCAATATACTCATCAGCAGCTGCAAAATTCCTAATCTTAAGAAGCCCAAAGAAAATACCAATCAACATGATTAATATCGATGACTGCCTAGAAAACCCAACTCCGGCAATCTTTTGGTGGCAAGCCATAACCAAACAAATCATAAAAACAATCAAAAGCTGTAACCGCAATCCAGCGTAACTATACTGCGATACACCGTAAGCCATGAAAGACAACAAGAGCAAAATAGCAATTTTTCCAAATGCTTGACGCCCAACATTTTTATCTCGATACCAAACAATCAGCAATGACATCGACAAGACAAGAGGAACTATGCCGGACAACAATGAAGGCTTAAACAGAGTTTGATTGTCAGATAATTTAATTAAAATATGATCCCCAAAAAGATAAAAAGCAACACACGAAAATGCAATAAAAAAAACTATTGCCCGCGCCTTCATATGATGTATCAAATACAAAAATAACCCCAAAAATCCCGAAGTAACTTGAATTCCAGAACCTAAAGCAATAATAGGCCAATACAACAAGCTAGGCCGCCGAATAAGCGATAATGCCGCCAGCGAAACTAAACCAAATGCCAAGCCATATCTAATCCCATTCATAGTCATATCAACGTAAAATTGAGACATAACCACAAAAAGAATTAACGGCCTCTCTTCAATCTTGAGCCACGAAAACAACAACAATATAGTTGTGATAAAAGAAATTATGGCCAAGACAACAAAATCATCTACCGGCAACTGCCCCACTAGCAGCAACAACCTCTCAAATAATGGCTCAAAATATTCAATCAAATCACCATTCATTCGAAGGAGGTAAATTGCACTGACGTAATTTGGCGTATCTACTCCAACATTTCCGCGCGCCAGGGAAAGAAAGACCATTGGCATCGCACCAATTGGCACATACACGAATTTCGAGAACCGCAACCACTTTCCCACCATCATGGCAAACGCAAGAAAGATCAGAGGGAGCAGGTAAAACAGCATATGAATTTAAACAACATTACATGGAATAATTAATTTTGACGTCAGAATTTTTCAACCAATCAGATGCCACTGAAGAGGCCTGATGCGAGGAGTCCAAATGCGCGATCTCCACAACCTCTGACCCAATCGAAAGCCTATTATCGACAAGCCCCTTCACTTTCAACAGGATAAATTTGGCCTCTGCCGCAGCAGCAATTAACAGGCGCAACAAAGCCCGTACAAAACCGACATTTGAGATCCAAAGATGCATACTATTCAAAGTAAACCGGCGATAATATCCATGATAGGCAAGGCAACGCACATACAACCTTTCAAAAGATGGATTCGACTTAAAATCAATTTTTTTAATTGCACACAGCAGCGAGTACGCCCAGACTGTAGGCACACTATAAAACTCAGGAATCAAATCATCCCAAACTAAATCCTTAAAAGGCCCAATATGCGCATTGTCGCGCAATCCTCCTACATGGCGACCATTTGCACTCAAGCCCGCAGTACTCACTCCCGAGGATCCTGGGATTACGACAGGGTAATCAACATTATAGTAATCACCTGATTCCACCGAAATAAGCGCAGAACTATAGATATCCGGACTTACTCCACCAAAGAGCAGTCCATATTTTTGCAAAATTATATTGACAAGAGCTCTGGAAATGATACCAGCATACGCTCGCGGCATAAAACCGACACCCCCCCCGAAATTCTCCATTGCACCTTTTAATGCATCTATTGAAGAACGTTTTTCCACCTTTCCGGTAAATTTAGATATAAATAATTTACCAGAATAATAATCGCCCTGACGCTTGTGAACAAAATCAGGCCAGTAATATTGGATAGGAAACTCCAACCTAATACTATCTACACGGTTAATTTTTGCCCAGTTTATTAGCGGAATAATTTCCGAGCTCAAAAGATCGTCATCACCTAAAAAAACAACATAATCACCGCTGGCGTATTTAACGCCCTCATTAAAATTATCTACCACAGTGAAGCTAGATGGCGGGCGCACATAAATCACCCTCTCCCATCCTGGTTCATTATGCATCGCCGTAGCAATATCATCGACCTCACTAGTATCACTTACTATCACTTCAATATCATCAGATATCGCCAATACACTACGAATAGTTGGCACTGCATATCTGGCCCTATTATGAGTAGGTATTATTACGGACAACAGCGGGGGGTTTGACATTTTATTAAACTCAAGAGAGACCCAGTTCGGCTTTGACGTAAGAGAGAGTCATTAGCAAATCTTTAATCTCAGTCACAGACAGCCTATGAGTATTATGGGAGGTGTAATCATCCACTTCGTTCGCAGAAGGCTCACCCTCCAGAATGTATTTATCATAATTCAAGTCCCTATTATCCGCTGGAATTCTATAATACCTACCTCGATCTTCAGCCTTAGCCATCTCCTCCCTAGAAACCAAAGTTTCATATAGCTTTTCACCATGCCTAGTACCAATAATATCGATTTTACCTGGGCCTGCGAACATCTCAGTAAGTGCGGTCGCCAAATCTGCAATAGTGCTTGCAGGAGCTTTTTGCACAAAAATATCTCCTTGCTCGCCATGCTCAAAGGCATGCAAAACCAAGTCAACCGAATCCTCAAGTGACATCAAAAATCGTGTCATCTTCGGATCTGTAACCGTCAGGGGAATTCCCTTTTTAATCTTATCGATGAATAGAGGTATCACCGATCCGCGCGAAGCCATTACGTTGCCGTAGCGTGTTGCACACAAAACCGGACCGCCGTTCGGCATAGCCCTAGACTTTGCAATAAGAATTTTTTCAGCCATTGCCTTGGATATTCCCATCGCATTAATTGGATAGACCGCCTTGTCTGTACTAAGCAAAACAAGACGCTTCACCCCTCTATCGATTGCAGCATTAATCACATTTTCTGTACCATTAACATTTGTAAACACCGCCTCCATCGGGAAAAACTCACAGGACGGTACTTGCTTAAGTGCCGCAGCATGAAAGACAAAGTCAACTCCAACCATGGCTCTTGAAATGCTCTCATAATTTCGAACATCACCAATCTGGAACCTGACTTTCGGATGCTTTAACGCAATCCTCATATCTTCTTGCTTCTTTTCATCTCGACTAAATATAACGATTTCTTTAACATCAGTATTAAGAAAACGATTCAATACCGTATTACCAAAAGAACCTGTACCACCGGTAATCATCAACACTTTATCTTTTAACACGAGACTCACTCCATTCAATCAAATTAACACCCAACACCCCATTCTAGACGCAAGCAATCATACGTCTACACTGTGAGGCCCTCAATCAGCTCCTAATGACTTGACCCTTAGCCACGATACCACGAACGAAAAGGCGTGGTATACCGCATAAACATAACAAACCCCAGTCACGCTGCCAACAAATGAGAAATATAAGGCTGCAACCAAAGTCAAAATTGTAAGCGTCACAGACATGAATGCCTGGAACTTGTAATCCTCCTTTGCCACCAGGATGGAATAAGGTATAAAACCAAAAGCGCCAATAGCAACTCCCGGCAATAATATATCCACATATCTGGATACGACACCTGCATTATCCTGCCCCAGCAACCACAACCCAACGATTTCTTGGCTATACACCCAAAGAATACAAGATGGCACAACAACAACCGCCATTAATGCCGCGCTCATAATTTTGACATTCCTTGACAAGTGATAATCATCACTGGAAGCTACTGCATGCACAATTTTCGGGTGAAAATATTGACTGACAGGAGCAGCCAAAACACTAATTGGCGTCAAGCACAATACAGTAGCCAAATAGTACGGCGACAGATCGCTTGGTGCATTATAGCTGGATATAATGACTTTATCCGCCTGCATCACCAAAGCACCAGATAATCCAAACAGAATAAGAGGAAAACCTTGTTCGAACACCTTCCTCATCGAATTAACAATTGCACTTTTATCGGCCAGCGCTTTGACATCACCCAACAGCCAATAACACACCCGATCAGTCACAAGCATATGTAGAACAGCAGTGACGGCCTGCAAAACCAAAAATACTCTCACATCACTGCTTATGTATAGCAAGCACACTAGAGTTGCAATTGATCGGAACAGTATACACGCCGCCTGTAACCCCCCTGCCAAAGCATATTTACGCATTGCAAGCAATGCAGACTGCGATACATTCTGTACTGTTACCGCCCAAAAAAATACAACAGCAAGAAATCCATCAACCAACGGGAAGGACAATACTCCAGCCAATGACAATACTACAAAGCCACCCAATAGCAAGATATAAAACAAATGCAGGTTCATTTGCGCAGCAAACATGGTCCGCGCTGATATCAACCTATCACTATTAGCCGCCAGATTCCGCCCTACTACTGTTGATGCCCCCAAATCTACCATCAATAAAAAGGCTTGGATAGAAAGCAGCAATGCCACCACGCCAAAATTTGATGGTCCCATTATCTTCTGGTACAATGGCAATACAAATATGCCAACAATCACTGAGCCTGATTTACCCGCATACAAGAACAATAAATCCAGGCCCAAGGCCTTGATGTTCAGTTTTCGCAACAAACCCGACATCAAAAACGCACCGCCTCTTTGATCGCACACACTATATAGTTCAGATCCTCATCCTTCAACCACCACCCGCAAGGCAGCGCGAGTAAATTTTTCATCACATAATCTGTTCCAGGCAAATTGGTGATTTGTGTACCAAATCCCGTATAAATATCATTTCTACAATGCAAAATGGAACATGAAACCCCACTTGCCTTCAACTTTGCCATTGCATCATCTCTATTTACGAAATGCATGAGCAATGTCCAATATGCGGATGTCCCATTGCTGACCGGCTCGACTAGACTTAGCCCTGTCACTGACTGCAACTCTTCACCAATAAATTTGGCATTTATTTTACTGATTGACAACCTTGATTCGAATGAATCAATTTGACTCATGGCAACAGCTGCATTCAATTGGTTTAGAGGTGCAGAGTAACCTATTTCAGGCACATCAGACGCCGGATTGATCTCTCCCCTTTCATCCCTGAATGTGGAGTAATCAATCCCAAACCTACGCAATTTTTTAGCTCTGATTGCAACCTCCTCACTTGGGCATAATAATACGCCCCCCTCTATTCCATTGATTTGCCTATTTGGATAAAGAGAAAAAATTGCGAAGTCGCCAAACTTACCCAGTGGCACATCAGCATATTTACCACCCAAAGCATTGTCACAGTCTTCAATGAGTGGCACTCCAAGCTCGCTGCATATTCTCGATATCTCATCCATCGCCGACGGATATCCTGACACATGGTAAGCAATTACAGCCTTGGTATTTTTTGAAATTTTACTATTTAAATCATTCCGATTCATCGACATGCTCGCCGGGTCGATGTCTATCCACAATGGAGTAGCGCCTACCATTGCGATTGCAGCATTCGTAGACAAACACGAAAATGCGAGTGTAGCAACCTGATCACCTGGCTTGACGTCAGACAGCTTCAACGCCAAAACCAATGCGCTCGTCATGTCATTCGTTGACACCACATGATCTCTTCCTGTCAGATCTCCAAATTTTCGTTCAAACTCCCCCACCAACGGGCCTGAAGCAATTTGTCCAGATCGCATCACGGCCAGCGCCGCTTCCTCGGTCACTTTATTCCAGACGGGTTGGAATAAAGGAATATTTCTACATTCCTTCATGGCGATCAACCTGCTTTGAGAGCATTGACGATCTTTTCCCGCTCATCATTCGTTACCCACCACCCGCATGGAATGTGCAGCATTCGACGGTAATACTCAGCCAACTGCGGCAACGGGCCTCGACATCCACTGAATATTGTATGCAGATGATTAGGACGATGTAGCTTTGAAGCCATAACACCAGCCTCTTGCAAACAACGTTCCAGATCATCAGAACGATCACTTAATACGGTGTACAACCAATACGATGGCTGACTTTTCTTGTCGATATTATTTATTGTCAGCCCAGAAATTTTGGAAATTTCTTGATCGAAGAATTTTCCATTTTCAATATGGCGATCAATCTTTACCTGTATGCCTTTCAACTGCGCTAAGCCAATAACAGCAGCTACATTGTGCATATTGTATTTGTAGCCAAGCTTTTTAATATCAACTTCAGTTCTCGCTACGCCTTTTGTCATTCCAAACCAACGAAGCCTCTTCGCCTCATCCAGTCGTCCTTTGTCACGCATTGTCAGCATGCCACCATCCACTGTGGTCATATGCTTGATAGCTTGAAACGAAAAAATACCGAAGTCACCTATGGTGCCTATCGCTTGATCCGCATAACTTGCACCCAGCGCATGCGCACAATCTTCAATCAACGCAATGCCGTGTTCATCCGCCAACCTTCTCAATCCATCCAAATCAGCCGGGAATCCCGCATAATGCACAACGACGATTGCCTTTGTTTTGGATGTTATTGCCGCCTTGACTGCCAACGGACACAAGTTGCCAGTCTTCGAATCAATATCAGCAAATACAGGCGTCCCACCACTTTGAAGAATAACCGTATTTGTTGGCTCCGCAGTCATCGAAGTTGTTATAACCTCGTCTCCTGATTCAACACCAGACAAAATCAATGCCATATGCAATGCTGCAGTACCACTGCTGGTTGCCATTGCAACCGGGATGTTAAATTTCTCAGCAAACTCCGCCTCAAACTTATAGACATACTCCCCTTCAGCGATCATTCCGCTGTACAACACCTTCTCCAACTCAGGCATCAACTGCTCTTTTGGTGGCATAGCCACTTTCACCAAAGGTATCATCATCTTCTCCATACAATTCAGACTGCATCAGCACGTGTATAAAATCTAGCTTTATTTCCTGCCAGATACTTCAAAACCATTTTCTCCACTGATGTGTAGGCTTTATTGTAAGTTTTATCTTCCAGGCAGCAAATAGTTGTCCGCGGATCTCTCTGGACATCATTTACTTGGCTGCGATTCTGAACAAAAATTACACGCGCTCCATCTTGATCGCGCAATTCAATTTGCGCTTTCAACTCTGACGTCAACTCAAGGTCAAGCTCCGACTTCGCAGCTTGCAACCATTCTTCCAGCATTTGCCACTTCTCATCTGCTGACAACTCTTTATAAAATTTGATTTTTTCTTTTTTTGCCGCCGGTGCGCCTGCAATCACTGCATGGCTTTCAAATGACTTGGTTATATTCGACCCTATCAATGCAACGGTTTGACGCCCAATTGTCACGCCTGATGCAACGATACACGATCCAACCAACCATACATCATCCTCTATCACGACCGGCCTTTCACCAATCAATGTGCACCCTTCAATTTGCTCGCCAGCTGCCACATGCGACCATATTTGCGAATACATGCCGACGCGCACTCCCCTACCCACACTCAAGCCGCCTGACCCATCAATAATTGAGTTTTGCCCAAACCAGCAGTGCGCACCAATACTTACATACTGACCTGACAGTACAAGACAATTATCGTGCAATGTACTCCAGTCGCCAATTTCTACATCGCCACCCGCACAAATAATCTTGACCCCCGGCCCGATAACACAGTAGTCTCCCACCACCACCTTACCTGGTTTACTGAATACCACTTGGGCTTTTGGATCTATATGCGTGCACTTCCCCACCTGCACAACACCTTTACCTATTACATTAAAGTCAACCATCTTCCATCCTATTGCTTTTCTTAATCGTTTTCGTCCTTAGCACCATTGACAATCATATTCTTGATGGTCACCAAGGGCGAAGCCTCTAATCCATGCGCACCAGCATTGCGTTTAAATTTGTCAATGTCATTAACTATGTTAGCGCCTAGTGGCAAATGCATTGCCTATCTAGTTCGACTCTCATCTGCAGCAGCCGCCATCACTGTCAGCAACTTGACAAGTTCACAATCTGGCAAAGCTCTAAGTCGCATAGCTTGCATGTGCGTCGCCATCCATCACTGACACAACTTGAAGATCAGGTGCCTCCATCGCGTTGTCCCCGCGGGGCATCCCAGTCCGCTTGCGATCCTATGACAGACTTGTGTACGTATTATTACATCTCATACCCTGTTCCCCTCACAAATAAGTCACGCTTGAGCGCCTGTTTGTAGACAGGAACAATCTTTGACCAGCCATGATGCGCAGGAACCAACTCCTATAATCTTGCTATCTTGAGGACTGTTGCACCTCGACACTTGTAGCCTTCACACGGCCAGCCAATGACAATCTGGCTCGACCTAACCTTCGATGGACATCAACCACTTCAACTCTCTTGCCTCCTTGAGCAAGACCTTCCTCAACAACTTCGAGCTCAGCGAATCCTTTCGTACTGATTTTTCACGCTTTGCCTCGCTCAGCCTGCAGTCCTGCGGTATCAGCCTCGACCTGTCCAAGCAATTATGGAACTTGCCAGTCGTACACGCGTTGCAATCTCTGGCTGACAGCCGCAACCTGCATGCGACCCGCCAACGCCTCCTTAACGGCCAGATCGTCAACCACACAGAAATCCGACCCGCCGATCACGCTCACTGGCGCATATCCTGTCAGCATCACATCCCTGCAGCCATGCTGCAATTGTTGGATTTGGCTACCAAAATCCGCTCCCGTCAAGATATCACCCACGTAATCCACATCGGCATCGGCGGCTCCGGCCTGGGCCCGGATCTGGCCTTACAGGCCCTCACCCCTTGGTGCAACAGCCATCAGGAGATCCGCATCGTTTCCAACCTGGACGGCCATGACCTGCAGGAAAAACTCCAAGGCCTGAAGCCTCAGAACACTGTCTTTATCGTCGTCTCCAAATCCTGGGGCACGCACGAAACCCTGCGCAACGCCAAATCTGCCCTGCAGTGGTTCCAGAGCCAAGGCGGCACGGACGTTGGCCAGCATTTTGTCGCCGTCACCTCCCGCCCCGAACTGGTTGCCCAATTTGGCATCGACACCGTCCTGCCCATGTCCGAAGGTATGGGCGGCCGTTTCTCCATCTGGTCTGCCGTGGGCCTGCCTGTCGCCATTGCCATCGGCCCGGATCGTTTTCTGGAGTTTGTCCGTGGCGGTGCCGCCATGGACCAGCACTTTGCCGAACAACCTTGGGAAACCAACCTCCCGGTCTGGCTCGGTCTGCTGGATGTCTGGAACAGCACCTTCCTCGGCCAGACCGGCCGCTGCGTGGCGCCTTACCACCACGGCCTGCGCCGTCTACCCGCCTACTTGCAACAGCTGGAAATGGAAAGCAACGGCAAATGCGTGGACATCCACGGCCAGCCCCTCAGCTACAACACCGCCGGCCTCACCTGGGGCGAAGAAGGCAGTAACGGCCAGCACGCCTTCTTCCAGTGGCTGCACCAGGGCACCTGCAATATGTCCACCGAATTCATCGTGGTCAAGAAGCCCACCCATGACTTCGATGGCCACCATGAAGCCCTCATGGCCAACGCTCTGGCGCAATCGCGCGCCCTCATGATCGGCAGCAAAGCCAGCGGCAAGCAGCTCCCCGGCCACCAGGACTTTCCCGGCAACCGGCCCAGCACCACCATCGTCCTTGACGAACTCACCCCCACCACACTCGGTTCCCTGCTCGCCATGTACGAACACCGCGTTTTCGTTGCCGGCGTCATCTGGGGCATCAACAGCTTTGACCAATGGGGCGTGGAACTGGGCAAGACACTGGCCAAGGACCTGACGCCGCGCTTCCAGACGGGAGACACGACCGGCCTTGACCCGTCTACGGCAGGCCTGCTCGGCTGGTTGCGAAAGCCGCACAAGCCCGGCTCCACGCAACCCTGACAGCTTGTATCCCCCCACCAACGGCGGATAATGCGCGCATCCCCCCACGCACCCGCGTGGCGGCTCCCTGTTTTCTGCCGTATCCATGCACACCACCTCCCCCATCGCCGTCATCGGCCTAGGCTACGTCGGCCTCCCCCTGGCCGTGGAATTTGGCCGCGTCCGCCCGGTTGTCGGCTTCGACATCAACCCGCAGCGCATTGACGAACTGCGCCAGGGCCACGACGCCACACTCGAAACCACGCCCGAACAGCTCCAGGCCGCCAGCCAGCTGCGCTACACCAGCCAGGCCGCCGACCTGCGCGACTGCCGCATCTTCATCGTCACCGTCCCCACCCCGGTCGATGACGCCATGCAGCCGGACCTGACGCCACTTATCAAGGCCAGCCAGACCATTGGCCAGGTGCTCAAGCCAGGCGATATCGTCATCTACGAATCCACCGTCTACCCCGGCGCCACCGAGGAAGTCTGCGTACCCGCGCTGGAACAGGCCTCCGGCCTGCGCTACATCCATGCCGGCAACGAAAACGAGGTCGATCCAGCCCGGGGCTTTTACTGCGGCTACAGCCCCGAGCGCATCAACCCCGGCGACAAGGTCAACACCCTGACCAAGATCAAAAAGATCACCAGCGGCAGCACCCCGGCCATCGCCAAGGTGGTCGATGACCTGTACGCGGGCATCATCACTGCCGGCACCTATCCCGCCAGCAGCATCAGGGTCGCCGAAGCCGCCAAGGTCATCGAAAACACCCAGCGCGACCTCAACATCGCCTTCGTCAACGAACTCTCCGTGCTGTTCGCCCGCCTCGGCATCGACACGGTGGAAGTGCTGGAAGCAGCGGGCAGCAAATGGAACTTCCTGCCCTTCCGCCCCGGCCTGGTCGGCGGCCACTGCATTGGCGTCGATCCCTACTACCTCACCCACAAGGCCCAGGCCGTGGGCTACAACCCGCAAGTCATCCTGGCCGGCCGCCGCATCAACGACAACATGGCGCGCTACGTGGCGCGCAACACCATTAAGCTGATGCTGCAACAGGGCATGGACGCGCCGCGCTGCAAGGTCGGCATCCTCGGCATCACCTTCAAGGAAAACTGCCCCGACATCCGCAACAGCAAGGTCGTGGACATGGTGCGTGAATTTGAAGGCTGGGGCATGCAGGTCGTCGTCAGCGACCCCGTCGCCGACCCGGACGAAGTCCGCCATGAATATGGCATCGAGCTGCAGACCATCGATGCCGAGCACCCGGTGGATGTGCTTGTCGTCGCCGTGGGCCACAGCGCCTACCGCAGCCTCACCCCGGCCCAGCTCCGGCCGCTGGCGCGGGGGAGCCAGCCAATCCTGGCGGATGTGAAAAGCCTGTTTGACCGGCATGCGGCGGGGGCGGAGGGGTTTACAGTGTTCCGGTTGTAATACTCCAGGAATGTGAGCACCCCATCCATGCGCTATCCCAAACCCTGGAAAAGCTATTCCGAGCAACTTGCCTTGCTCCAGTCACGTGGCATGACGGTGAATGACACTGACCGCGCCCTGGACTACCTGGAGCGCATAGGGTACTACCGGCTCAGCGGCTACTGGTTTGCCTTCCGGGAACGCAGCGGAACCTGCTGTCCACTGAGCCTGCAGGGCACAAAGCCCGCCAAAATCCGCGAAGACAAGCTTGCCCTGGACACATTCAAGCCTGGCACCACATTCCAGAACGCCGTAGACCTCTACGTCTTTGACAAGAAGCTTCGACTGCTGGTGCTGGATGCCATCGAGCGCATCGAAATCGCGCTCCGTGTCGATGTCTCCCACACCTTGGGACGCACTGACCCTTTCGCCTATCTGAATCCCTCCCACTTTCACAGGAAGTTCAGCGAAGAACTGGATCCCAAAACCGGCTTGACACATCACCATGCCTGGCTGAACAAGCAGGCGCAATTGATCAAGCGATCAAAGGAAGAGTTCGTACAACACAACAAGACCAAGTACGGCTTGCCCTTGGCGATGTGGGTGGCTTGCGAAGTCTGGGATTTCGGAACGCTTTCCAGCCTGTTCAGTGGCATGCATGAATCAGACCAGGATGCCATTGCACACCTGTATGGCGTTCGCAATGGGCGTACGCTCTCGACCTGGTTCAGAAGTCTGAACTATCTGCGCAATGTGTGCGCACATCACAGCCGGTTATGGAACCGGAACATCGTTGATCAGCCCAAGCTGCCATCAGCGCAAGAGCTGGGCTGGACGTCTGCTTTCATCGGCAATGCGCATGCTCAGGCGCGCTGCTTCCTGCTGTTGAAGATGACATGTCATCTGCTAATGGTGATCAACCCCCATTCCAGCTGGCCGCAGCGCATGCGAGATCACTTGCTTGCCTTTCCCGACCTGGGGCATCTGGACGTCAACCTGGCAGGCATGGGCGCCCCTGAAAACTGGCAAGATATCTGGAACACACGGACGTAAAAAACCCCTCAGCAACTCATCTGCAAAACAGACTCGTCGAGAGGGGCCGTGTTGCAAAAATTATACCTGCAGGCACCTCATTGTCAACAGAAAACTTGTATGCACACGTATGGTGTACACAAGCTGACAGCTACCGCAACTACTCTCTTGACAGACAATACAACGCACCATGACCACCAAGAACTTCGCCCTCATCGGCGCCGCCGGCTACATCGCTCCGCGCCACATGCACGCCATCCGTGACCTTGGCCACCACCTGGCCGTGGCCTACGACATCAACGACTCGGTCGGCATCATCGACAGCATCTCGCCGCAAAGCGAGTTCTTCACCGAATTCGAGCGCTTCTACGACTACGCGCACCGCCTCAAGCGCGATCCCGCCACCGCGCTGGATTACGTCAGCATCTGCACCCCCAACTACCTGCACCACCCGCAAATCACCTCCGGCCTGCGTCTGGGCTGCGACGTCATCTGCGAAAAACCGCTGGTCCCCACGCCCGAACTGCTGGACGACCTGGCCCTGGTAGAGCAGGAAACCGGCAAGCGCGTCTACAACATCCTGCAGCTGCGCCACCACGATGCCATCCTGGCGCTGCGAGAAAAAGTCGCCGCCATGCCGGCCGACACCAAGTTCGACGTCACCCTCACCTACATCACCAGCCGCGGCAAGTGGTACCTGGAAAGCTGGAAAGGCGACCCGCGCCAGTCCTTTGGCGTGGCCACCAACATCGGCGTGCACTTCTACGACATGCTGCACTTTGTCTTTGGCAAGCTGCAAGACAACGTCGTCCACTACAGCGGCGAAACCAAGGCCGCCGGCTACCTGGAATACGAACGCGCCCGCGTGCGCTGGTTTCTCTCCATCGATGCCAACGATCTGCCGGAAGACGTCAAGGGCAAGAAAACTACCTACCGCAGCATCGACATCAACGGCGAAGAACTGGAATTCTCCGAAGGCTTTACCGAACTGCACAAGGTCAGCTACGAAGAAATCCTGGCCGGCCGCGGCTACGGCCTGGACGATGCACGCCATTGCATCGAGACGGTGAATGTGATCCGTACCGCGCAGCCGGTGGCGGCAAGGGATGGGCGGGGGCATCCGGTGCTGGGGCGGCTTATTCGATAATCGGCCAAGGCTCGCGATCTTCAAACGCGGACCGTATCGCCTCAATCAGGCGCAGGGCCAGCGCCTGGTCATCCAGCAAGGGGTACTCTTGCCGCAACTTGCCCGACACTTTCCAACCGTTTTCCTTGATGGAGCGGATCATCCGCGCCGCATCGGCATCCGGCATTTCCAGCACATCCTTGATACGCTCTTGCGCCAGCTGGAACGTCAGTAGCACCCTGGCCTCATCTGCCATTTCATGCTCTACCGTATGGGCAATGACTTGTGCCGTGTAAAGAACATGCTGTGTCAAGTCCGGATAGCGCCATGCCGCCAGAGCGTCTTCATACGCATCAAACACCAGGTTGGAACGCACTCCATCGGCATATGCCGTAACTGGACCAAAGGCGTAATCGCTGGCATAGCGCCGCATGAAGGGCCGGGAAAAGCCCTCCAGCACCTGGTCATAACCATGCGCGAACTCCCGCACATGGGTGATCGTGGCTGATATCGGCAGAATGATGCCCTGCGGAATAGCGCCATCCCGCTGCAACGTGTCATTGATCAGGAAACGGTGGATCCGTCCATTCCCATCTGCCATGGGATGAATATAGACAAAGCCGAATGCCAGTACGGCGGCGCGCACGACGGCCTCCTGCCCGCGCGTATTCTTCTCCAGCAACTGCAGGCCATCCAGCATCTCCGGGACAGCCTCATGATGCGGAGCGATGTAATGCACCACATCTTCCCGCAAGCTGGATTGCCCCACAAACACCGGTGACATGCGCACACCCAGCCGCATGGCACCGTCCCCCAGAATGCCTTGCTGCAGAACCTGCAAGCCGTCGCAGCCCAAGGGCTCAGGCAAGCGGCCACTATGCTGTGCAATCACATGGGCAAAACGTGCAATCCGGTCAGCCTGGTCCGCTTCCTTTTCAATCAGAAAGCTCGCCCGGGACTCCTTGAACGTCAGCCACGATGCCGTGCGCAACAGCACGTCTGCGCCAAACTCGCTGTCCAGCGCCTGCAAGGCCAAAGACAAGTCAAACGCCAGCGCCTGCTGCAACTCTGAGCTACGCCGTACGACAGGACAAAAAGCTGGTGTACCTGGCAGGTTGTTCCTGATGCGCCAACGTGCATCCAGCTCTGGGTTGCTCCGGGTGAAATAGATGTCAGACGACACCAGATCCAGGTAGCTACCCCGACTCAGATTCGGAACATCCAGCGAGCGCCCGGTCAGCCATTCATAGAGGAAGCCAGTCCTGCGTGCATACTGGCCATAGGGCTCCCTCCGGCACCAGTCTTCCACCAGAGCTGGTGGAATTTGCGCAAAAAGACGACTGAAGAACTCCAGATGCAGCTCTTCGTACTTGAGCCCGAAAGCAAAGTGTCCGGCAAAGCTCCCCTCCGGCGTGTAGCTCGACGGATACTGGTTGCGCACCCATCCATCAGCTGTTTCTGTCCGGGAGCGTGAGCCACCGATCACCGATTGAACGCGCAAGGGCTGCACCAGCTGGATGCCATATTGCTGCTGCAACGCCAGGAAGCCCACATCCATGCTACACATTTCCTTTTTTGCTTACACGAAAACGTTGACAAACATCGCACTCGTGAAAAATTCGATTTTGATTGTGGCACAACTTGCGCCGTTTGCACCTCCATGAACTGGAGTCACGTTTGCACAAATGCTTGTACAGTTACACGAAAACAGATGCAAAACAAGATTTCTGAACAAATTTGCATACACAGTAAAAGCATCTGCCCATCACATCTTCAGCCATGCTTCAAGCACAATACGCAGCATGACATCCCCCTTGCCCTCCTACACCGCCCACCCCAGCGCCATCATCGACGACGGCGCCCAGATCGGCCACGACACCCGCATCTGGCACTGGGTCCACGTCTGCGGCGGTGCCCGCATTGGCAGCGGCTGCTCGCTTGGCCAGAACGTGTTCGTCGGCAACGACGTGCTGATCGGCAACAACGTCAAGATCCAGAACAACGTCAGCGTCTACGATGCCGTCACGCTCGAAGATGACGTGTTCTGCGGCCCGAGCATGGTGTTTACCAATGTGTACAACCCGCGCGCTGCCGTGGCGCGCAAGGCCGAATATCGCCGCACCCTGGTCAAGCAAGGGGCCACTATCGGTGCCAACGCCACCATCGTCTGCGGCAGCACCGTGGGGCGTTACGCCTTTGTCGGTGCCGGTGCCGTGGTGCAGAAAGACGTGCCCGACTTTGCCCTGGTGGTCGGCGTACCGGCACGTCAGATCGGCTGGATGAGCCGTTTTGGCGAGCGGCTGGCATTGCCACTGGCGGGGGATGGCGAGGCGGGTTGCCCGCACACTGGTGACCGTTACCTGCTGCGGGATGGCCAGGTAGAGATGACGCCAACGGGCAACTAAAGCGCTACGGGCTGCCTTACACACGGATACCGGGCTGCAACGTACAATGCAGGCATTGATGTTTCCACAGGATGACGCTGTCCATGACGCCTTCTTCTACCGTTTCTGCCTCCAGTCGCGTGCGACAGGCACTGGCGCAGGCCATGCAAACGGCACAGCGCTCGACCGCCTATTTCGCCGAATATCGCAAGCAATACCCGGTGGTAGAGCCTGATACCCTGGGACGCGTGGCCCGCCATTACCCGGATGGCCGGGTCGTCGTGCTGCACCCTGCGCCACGTCCATGACACAGCCCCTGGCGCTGTTTTACGCCGGGGCCAACGGAGCGGGCAAATCCACCATGCGCGAGCGGCAGGCCGGTGACTATCCGGACATGCTGCACTTGGATCCAGACGCCATCGCACGCGAAATCTGCCCAGCGGCACCACGCACCGTGGACATTGCTGCTGCGCGTGAGACCCTGCGCCGCTTCCACCAGGTCCTGCAATCACAGCATCCGTTCTCGCTGGAAACCACGCTGTCCGGAGAAAGCATTTTCCGACGTATGCAGGAAGCACGCCGTGCCGGTTACTGGGTAGAACTGCACTATGTCGGCCTGCCCAGCTCTGACTGCAATATCGAGCGGGTACGCGAACGCGCCGAACGCGGCCTGCATGACATCGAACCAGACACAATACGCCGGCGCTACCAGGCCAGCATGCACAATATTCCCAAGGCGCTCAGCCTGGCAAACCTGGCCATGCTGTACGACAACTGGGAGCGCCCCCACCACCCCTATCTGCTGTATCACGATCAGCACTGGCAAGTGCTGGGGCAGCCCCTGCCAACCTGGCTTGCTGCAATACACGACTCCCATGCAATTCATTGACCTGAAAACCCAATACGCCGCGCTGCAAGACAGCATCCACACCCGCATGCAGCGCGTGCTCGACCACGGCCAGTACATCATGGGCCCGGAGGTGGCCGAACTGGAGGCCGCACTGGCGGCACGCACCGGCACCGCCCACTGCATCAGCGTCTCCAGCGGCACCGAAGCGCTGCTGATCAGCCTGATGGCGCTCGGCATCCGCCCCGGTGACGAAGTCATCACCACGCCCTTCACCTTTGCCGCCACGGCGGAAGTCATCGCCCTGCTGGGCGCGGTGCCGGTCTGGGTGGATGTCGAGGCCGATACCGGCCTGATCGATGCCAACCAGATTGAGGCGGCCATCACGCCACGTACCCGCGCGATCATGCCGGTCAGCCTCTACGGCCAGGTGCCGGACATGGACGCCATCAATGCGATCGCGGCGGCGCACGGCAACATCCCGGTAATCGAAGATGCGGCGCAAAGCCTGGGCGCGCAACTGGACGGCCGCGAGAGCTGCAACCTCAGCACTTTCGGCTGCACCAGCTTCTTCCCGAGCAAGCCGCTTGGCTGCTATGGCGATGGCGGTGCCATCTTCACGCACGATGATGCGCTGGCGCAGGCCTGCCGCGAAATCCGCATCCACGGCCAGAGCAAGCGCTACACGCACACCCGCATCGGCGTGGGCGGCCGCATGGACACGCTGCAGTGCGCCATCGTGCTGGCCAAGCTGGAACGCTTTGACTGGGAAGTGCAGCAGCGCCTGGCGCTGGGTGCGCGCTACAACCAGCTGATGGACGCAGCCGGTATCAGCCGCATCGTGCAACGACCGGGCCGCACCAGCGTGTTTGCCCAGTACACCGTCAAGGTGCCGAACCGCGAGCAGGTACAGCAACGCCTGCAAGCCGCCCGCATCCCCACCGCCGTGCATTACCCGATTCCCATGCACCAGCAACCGGCCTACCAGGGCCTGTGCGATCGCCCCACGCCGGTCGCCGATGCGCTCGCGCGTGAGGTGATGAGTCTGCCGATGAGCGCGGACCTGCAGCCGGCGCAGCAGGAGCAGGTGGTGCTGGCGTTGCGGGAGGCGCTGGCAGCCTGACGCCGATTTTCAGGCCATGATGCGAAAGCTAGTGGCCTTGGCGATGGGCCGCACATGGCGCTGCTCACGTCGCATCTCGACAAAACCGTAATTGGCCATGGTCTTGAGCGTGCGCGACAGATTGCCCGGCTTGCGTCCAGTCAACTCGGCCAGCGCGCTGATCGATTCCGGCTTGCTCTGCTGGATCACCTGCAGCAAGGCGCGATTCTCGTCACTCAGCACTTCGGCCAGCGACCGCATGGAAGTAAACCACACCTTGGGCTCCCCCGGCCTGGGCTTGTACTCGCCACGTGCAATCGCCAGCACACGCTCGCGCATGCGCTCCTGCGACATGATGCCAATGACTACTGCCTTCATCGCTGTTTCAACTCCTGCAGGACCTGGTCTGCTTCCTGAAAAAAATCCACCAGCAACTGGTGGGCATCCTGAAAGACATACGGCACCCCCTTGTCTCTGGCATGTCGATGCCGATGATCATAGGGCAGACGCCTGCCGACAAACTTGAACTTGTTGGGTGGCCTGACGGCATGGGCATTGTCATAGCCCAGGATCCGCGTGCCATACGGTTCGTGCAAGGACAAGGCATAACGCACCCCATGCGGAATATCCGGACTGGCTGGCACACGCCAGGCATCAATCTTGATCCAGTAGCCATTGCCCTGATCCAGGACTTGCCCATCCAGATCCAGCAAAGTGGAAATGCCATCGTCTTCTCGCTCGAACATTGTATCAGCTGATGATATTTATATAAATGAGGGAAAAATCCCTTCACGATCTCATTTTAATTCTTATTTACTACACTTATCGAGCCGCAAGCTGCGGAATAATAAGCGCATGAATTCCCCCACCCCCAAGGCCCTGCCGTGAGCCTGCTCCGCGCCACCCTCACCCTGCTGGCCGGCGGCGCGCTGGCGCAGCTGATTCCGCTACTGCTCGGCCCGCTGATCACGCGGCTGTTCACGCCGGAGGCGTTTGGCCTGTTCACCAGCTTCAGCACCATCGCCGCCACGGTGGCGGTCGTCGCCTGTGCGCGTTACGAATTCGCCCTGCCCATGGCGCGCGACGGACGCGAAGCGCGTGCGCTGCTGGCGCTGTGCCTGCGCATAGGCTTGATCGTGCTGTTGCTGTGCCTGCCGCTGGCCTGGGCGCTGCATGCGCTGGGCTACCTGCCCTTGCCGCAGCTACTGCCGCTGGCGATGCTGGCGGCCGGCCTGTTGCAGCTGCTGATGCTGTGGAGCAACCGTGCGCACCGCTTTCGTGCGCTGGCAGTGGCGCGGGTGCTGCAATATGGCGGTACCGCCGTGCTGCAGGTGGCCATCGGCTATGCACTGTGGCTGCAACACCGCGCGCCGGTCGGGTCGGATCAGGCCTGGGCGCTGCTGGCGGCACCGATAGCCGCCGCGCTGATCGCCTGCCTGGTACTGCTCCGTCCGGCACCCGAGGGTGGCTGGCGTGGCGTGCTGCCGGGTTCGGCCGATGGCGCCCTGGCCAGCGCCATGCGCCAGGCTGCGCGCGAACATCGGGATTTTCCGCTGCTGAACACGCCGCATGCCTTTCTGGGCACGCTGCAGGATGCGGTGGCGGTGGCGCTGCTGATCACCTGGACCGGCGAAGCGGCCGCCGGCTTCTGGGGCCTGGCGCTGCGCTATCTGAAAGCACCGGCCACGCTGGTCGGCAGCGCGGTGTCGCAGGCACTCTACCCGCGCCTGAGCGGTGCGCAACCGGAGGAAGCCCGCCGCGCCGTGCGCCAGGTGATGCTGCTGCTGGCCGCCATGGGCATCGTGCTGATGCTGGTGCTGATGCTGGCCGGGCCCTGGCTGTTCGTGACCGTGTTTGGCCCGCAGTGGTCCGAGGCCGGCGAGCTGGCACGCGCACTGGCACCGTATATTGCCGCGCACTTTGTCGCGGCGCCGCTGGCGGTGGTCACCATGGCCTGGAAGGCGCAGCGCTGGGCCTTCCGCTGGGCGCTGGTGGGCCAGGCGGCCTTTGTGCTCTCGCTGGCGCTTGGCCTGCAGTTTGGCGGGCTGGTAGCCGGTGGCTGGGCGGTATCGGCCGCCATGCTGCTCTACTTTGGCATCTACTTCTGGCGGCTGGCCTTCTGGCGCGACATTCCGCAGCCGGAGCCGCAGGATCCGGCTGACCCTGGCGTGCGTGAACTGGTCGAAGAACAGCCCTGAATGCCCTGGCATAGGGGACAATACGCATTGCATGTCCGATTCCAGCCTGTCCCTGCGCCTGCGTGCGCACCTGAACCGCCTGCGCCGCCGTCTCTGGCGGCTGCTGTTCTTTCGCGTGCTGTTTGGTGAAAGCAGCCAGGGCCGGGCACTACCGCACACGCGTATCTCGCCCAGCAGCTGCATCGAGCACGAAGAGCGGCTCACGCTGGGCGATGACGTGTTCATTGGCCACTTCAACTTTATCGAAGCCAGCAGCGGCATCACGATTGGTGCCGGGACGCAGGTCACCAATTTCATCAGCATCGTCAGCCACAGCACGCACCGCAGCGTACGCGTGGCGGCGCGCCTGTCCGGCGTGCCGGCGGCCGCGCCTGATGGCAGCCAGCCCAGCGATATCCGCGCACCGATTGCGATTGGTACGCACTGCTTTATTGGCCCGCACAGCCTGATCGAAGCCGGCACGGTACTCGGCAAGGGCTGCCTGGTGACCGCCGGCAGCCGCGTGCGCGGCCAGTTTGGCGATTTTGCCGTGCTGGCCGGCAACCCGGCCCGCGTGGTGGGCGATACGCGCCAGCAGGACGCCGCCTGGCTGCAGCAGCACCCCGACTACCGCGCCGCCTACGAGCGCTGGGCCGGCCAACTACCCGCATCCGACGCATGAGACGCTCCCGCCAGGTCGATCCCGCCGCTTCCCCGATTAGCCAGGCCGTGGCCCGCGCCAGCCAGCCGCAGGTCCAGCCGGCTGCCGCATCGCGCCTGCGCTACGTGCTGATTGGCGATGGCGACAGCCCGCACCTGCTGAAGTGGGCTCGTGCGCTGCAACCGCTGGTGGAGCTGTGGATCTGCAGCAGCCGCGGCTTTGCGCCTGAACTGGCCCGGCTGGTGCCGCAAGCCCGGCGGCTGGCGCTGGATACCGATCCGGCCCATGGCGGCGGCAATATCGCGCTGCTGAAAAAGGCGCCGCAAGTGGCGCGCTGGCTGCAGCAGGTCGATGCCGACTGGATCAACCCGCACTACCTGACCTCGCACGGCACGCTGGCGCTGCTGGCCAAGCGCTTTGGCCGGCTGCGCGGCCGGCTGATCGCCTCGGCCTGGGGCAGCGACATCCTGGTCACGCCGCAGCGCCACGCGGCCTACAGCTGGCTGACGCGCTCCATCCTGCGCAGCGCCGCGCTCTGCACCAGCGATTCGCAGCACATGACGGGCATCATGCAGCAGTTGGGCGCGCGCGAGGTGCTGACTTTTCCGTTCGGGCTGGACAGCCTGCCAGTGCTGTCGCGCCAGCCAAAACAACCCTGGCTCTGCTACGCCAACCGCGGGCTGGAGCCGATCTACCAGCCGCAGCGCGTGCTGGAGCTGTTTGCCGCCATCGCCGCCTGGCAGCCACAGGCGCAACTGCTCATCGCCAATGACGGCAGCCTGCGCCCGCAGCTGGAGCAGTGGGTGGCGCAGCGCGGCCTGCAGCCGCAGGTGCGCTTTGTCGGCCGCCTGTCGGCGCAGCAACAGGCCGAGCACTATGGTCGCGCCCAGTGGTACCTGAGCCAGCCTGAGAGCGATTCGGTCGCGGTCTCGGTACTCGAAGCCATGGCCTACGGCTGCATCCCGCTGCTGAGCGATCTACCGGCGAACCGCGAGCTGGTGCACGATGGCCACAATGGCTGGATCGTGCCCGCCGACGCCATCGATCTGGACCAGGCCGTGCCGCAAGCCCTGCCGGCGCTGCAGGCGCGCGCCGCCGACATCGCACGCCAGAACCGTGACTGGGTGCAACAACACGGCCTGTTCCCGCCGGCGATCCGCCAGCTGGTGCAGACCCTTTCTTCCCGATGAACATTCTTTACCTGAACCACTACGCCGGCAGCCCGCGCCACGGCATGGAATACCGGCCCTACTACCTGGCGCGCGAATGGGTGCAGGCCGGCCATGCGGTGCGCATGGTCGCCGCCGACTACAGCCATGTGCGCGCACGCCAGCCCGAGCAGGCCGGCAGCCGCCACCAGGAGCTGATCGACGGCATCGACTACCACTGGGTCCCGACGCCGCCCTACTCGGGCAATGGCCTGGGCCGCGTGAAGAACATCTGGAGCTTTCTGCGCCAGGTCTGGCGCGATGCCGGCGAGATCGCACGCACCTTCCGGCCGGACATCGTGATTGCGTCCAGCACCTACCCGATGGATATCTGGGTCGCGCACCGCATCGTCAAGCGGACGCGCCAGCAGGGCGTGGCCTGCCAGCTGGTGTTCGAGGTGCATGACCTGTGGCCGCTGTCGCCGATCGAGCTTGGCGGCATGTCGCCCTCGCACCCCTTCATCCGCCTGTGCCAGGCCGCCGAAGACTACGCCTATCGCCATGCCGATGTGGTGGTGAGCATGCTGCCCAAGGTCGCCGGCCACATGCAGCAGCACGGGCTGGACCTGCACAAGCTGCATATCGTGCCCAACGGCATCACGCTGGACGAATGGCAGGGCGAGCCGCCACCGCTGCGCGATGACGTGGCCGCGCACATGCGCGCCTGCAAGCAGGCCGGGCTGCAGCTGGTCGGCTACGCCGGGTCGCACGGCACGCCCAACGCGCTGGAGGTGATGCTGCAGGCCGCCTCGCTGCTGCGTGACGAGCCGTTTGCCTTTGTGCTGGTCGGCGACGGCCATGAAAAAGCCAAGCTGCAGGCACAGGCGCAACAGCTCGGCCTGGAGAAGGTGGCGTTTTTTGATCCGATTCCCAAGGCGCAGATACCGTCTTTCCTGGCGGTGGCCGATATCGCCTATATCGGCTGGCAGCGCGTCTCCATCTACCGTTTCGGCATCGCGCCGAACAAGCTGATGGACTACATGATGGCGCGCTGCGTCGTGCTGCACTCGGTCGAGGCCGGCAATGACCCGGTAGCCGAAGCCGGCTGCGGCATCACCGTGCCGCCGGCCGATCCGCTGGCGATTGCCGAAGGCCTGCGCCAGCTCGCCGCGCTCGACGTCGGCACGCGTGCCCGCATGGGCGATGCCGGCCGCCAGTTCGTGCTGGAACACCACACTTATCCGGTGTTGGCACGCCGATTCCTGCAAGCCTGCGACAATAGCCAGCCATGAATACCTTCATCCCGTTTGCCCGCCCCGATATTGGCGAGGAAGAAATCGAGGCCGTTGGCCATGCCATGCGCAGCGGCTGGGTCACCACCGGCCCGGAAACGCGCGCCTTCGAAGAGGAGTTTGCCGACTACCTGGGTGGCGGCGTGCAGGCGATTGCCGTCAACTCGGCCACCGCTGGCCTGCACCTGGCACTCGAAGCCATGGGCATAGGCCCGGGTGACGAGGTGATCGCGCCAACGCTGACCTTTACCGCCACCACCGAGGTGATCCGCTACCTGGGCGCCGATCCGGTGCTGGTGGACTGCGATGCGGTGACGCTGAACATCGACGTGACCAAGATCGAGGCCGCGATCACGTCACGCACCAAGGCCATCATGCCGGTGCACTACGGCGGCCTGGCCTGCGACATGACGGCGATCCAGGCGATTGCCGATCGCCACGGCCTGCGCGTGCTGGAAGATGCGGCGCACGCCCTGCCCACCACCCACGCTGGCACCCTGGTCGGCCAGCTGCCCAGCGATGCCGCGGTGTTCAGCTTCTACGCCAACAAGACCATGACCACCGGCGAAGGCGGCATGGTGGTGACGCGCAACGCCGAGATGGCGGCCCGCATGCGCGTGATGCGCCTGCACGGCATCAACCGCGATGCCTTTGACCGCTTTACCAGCAAGACGCCGGCCTGGTATTACGAGATCGTGGCGCCGGGCTTCAAGTACAACATGACGGACATGGCCGGCGCCATGGGCCGGGTGCAGCTGCGCCGCCTGCCGGCCTTCCTGCAGCGTCGCCAGCAGCTGGCCGCACGCTACCTGGAAGGGCTGCACGACCTGCCGCTGATCCTGCCGGCCGATGCGCCCGCGGGCGATATCCACGCCTGGCACCTGTTCGTGCTGCGTCTGCCCGACAACGCCGGCATCACGCGCGACGAGGTGATCCAGCAGCTCAGCGATGCCGGCATTGGCACCAGCGTGCACTACGTGCCGCTGCACCGCCAGCCCTACTGGCGCGATACCTACGGCCTGACGCCGGCGATGTTCCCCGAGGCCGAAAAAGCCTACCAGCAGATGTTCAGCATCCCGCTGTTCACCGCCATGAGCGATGCCGAGCAGGAGCGCATCATCGAGGCGCTGCAGCACATCCTGGGCTGAATGCCCTGCCTTGCCCTGCATGAAATCGCTGCTGCTCAAGCGCCTGTTTGACCTGCTGGCCTCGGCCGCCGGCCTGCTGCTGTTGGCGCCGCTGCTGCTGGCGATTGCCGCCTGGGTCAAGCTCGATTCGCCCGGGCCGGTGTTCTTCCGGCAGGAGCGCATCGGGCGCCAGGGCCAGCCATTCCGCATCTACAAGTTCCGCAGCATGCGCCAGGACAACGCCGGCCTGCAGATCACCGTGGGCGCGGACGACCGCATCACGCGCAGCGGCCAGCTGATCCGCGCCTACAAGCTGGACGAGCTGCCGCAGCTAATCAATGTGCTGCTCGGCGACATGAGCCTGGTCGGGCCGCGTCCCGAGGTGCCGCGCTACGTGGCGCTCTACCCGGACGAGGTCCGCGCCGAGGTACTCAGCCTGCGTCCTGGCATCACCGATCTGGCCTCCGTACAATACCGCAGCGAAAGCACGCTGCTGGCCAGCAGTGCCGATCCCGAACGCACCTATGTCGAGATCATCCTGCCGGCCAAGCTGGCGCTGTGCCGGCAGTACGTGCGCGAGCGCAGTTTCCTGCTCGACCTGAAGATCATCGCCATGACCGTGGGCATCCTGCACAAGCCCTGAACCCTGCCCTGCCGCATGTCTGCCACTTCCCGCATTTTTGATTCCAACACCCTGCCCAAGCAGCTCATGGCGATGCTGATGGACGTGCTGTGCGCCTGGCTGGCACTCTGGCTGGGCATCAGCCTGCGGCTGGACCTGTGGGTGCCGCCAGATGCCACGCAGCTTACCGCCTACCTGCTGGCCCCGGCGCTGGCGATCCCGATCATGGTCAAGTTTGGCCTGTACCGGGCGATTTTCCGCTACACCGGCTTCAGCGCCATGGTCACCACCATCCAGGCGGTGGCCGTGTACGGCGTGCTGTTCTTCATCTACGTGGTGTTCTTCGGCAACCCGACTGCCGTGCCACGCAGCGTCGGCATCCTGCAGCCGCTGCTGTTCCTGCTGCTGGTGGGCGGCAACCGTGCCTTTGTGCGCGGCCTGTTCATGTACACCAGCGGCCACGAAACGCGCCAGCAGGGCCGGCTGCTGGTCTACGGTGCCGGCGAAACCGGCGTACAGACGGCCGCCGCGCTGCACAACGCGCGCCAGTACACGCTGATCGGCTTTGTCGATGACGATCCGGCCAAGGCCAACCACAGCATCAACGGGCTGGAGGTCTGGCCCTCCAGCCGCCTGCCCGAGGTGGTGCGCGACAGTGCCGTCACCGACGTGCTGCTGGCGATTCCGAGCCTGTCGCGCAGCCAGCGCAACCAGATCATCCAGAGCCTGCAAGGGCTGCCGGTGCATGTGCGCAGCGTGCCCAGCATGGCAGCGCTGGCCAGCGGCCGTGCCGGCCTGCAGCAGTTCCAGGAGCTGGATGTGGAAGACCTGCTCGGGCGCGACCCGGTGCCGCCGCATGCTGAGCTGATCCGCCGCAACATCGCCGATCAGGTAGTACTGGTGACTGGTGCCGGCGGCAGCATTGGCAGCGAGCTGTGCCGCCAGATCCTGCGCCAGGGGCCGCAGCGGCTGCTGCTGGTCGAGCACAGCGAATTCGCCCTGTACAACATCTACCAGGAACTGCAGGCCGAGGCCGCCACGCTGCCGCAGGCGCCCGAGCTGCTGCCGCTGCTGGGCAATGTGCGCAAGCTGCAGCACATGCGCGAGATCATGCAGACCTGGCAGCCGCACACGGTCTACCACGCCGCTGCCTACAAGCACGTGCCGATGGTGGAGCACAACCCGGTGCAAGGCCTTGCCAACAACGTGTTCGGTACGCTGGCCGTGGCGCGCGCCGCGCTCGAGCACGGCGTGCCGCACTTTGTGCTGATCTCCACCGACAAGGCGGTGCGCCCGACCAACATCATGGGCGCCAGCAAGCGCCTGGCCGAGCTCTGCCTGCAGGCGCTGGCCGACAGCCCGATGCTGTCGTTTGCCGCGCTCGATGCCGCCGTCGGCCGTGAGATCAATGAACAGCCGGTCCACAACCGCACCTGCCTGGCCATGGTGCGCTTCGGCAACGTGCTCGGCTCCTCCGGCTCAGTGGTGCCGCTGTTCCGCCAGCAGATTGCCCATGGTGGCCCGATCACGCTGACGCACGCCGATGTGACGCGCTACTTCATGACGATCCCGGAAGCGGCACAGCTGGTGCTGCAGGCTGGCGCCATGGGATCGGGCGGTGACGTGTTCGTGCTGGACATGGGCGAACCGGTGCAGATCCTGCATCTGGCGCGCCAGATGGTGACGCTATCCGGCCTGACCGTGCGCGACGCGCAAAACCCGCAAGGCGATATCGCCATCCAGATCACCGGCCTGCGCCCCGGCGAAAAACTCTACGAGGAATTGCTGATCGGCGACCACCCGGAACCGACCGAGCATCCGCGTATCATGAAGGCGCACGAGCAGTTCCTGCCCTGGGCCGAATTGCAGCCGCGCCTGGCGCAGCTGCTGCAGCACATGGATGCGCACGATGTCGATGCCATCAGCCAGCAACTGCTGGAACTGGTCAACGGCTACCGCGCCGGCCCGGTGGTCGACTGGATGTTGTTACAACAAAAAAGCACGGTCGTTCAGTAAATCGCTACAATCGGCTTTCACCACAACCCACACCCGCCCAGGAGGAGACACCATGAGCGATCTCAACGCCGCATTCGAAGCCGCTTACGAGCGCACCCAGCAACTGACCAAGCGTCCCGACAACGCCACCCTGCTCAAGCTGTACAGCCTGTACAAGCAGGCCACCGAGGGCGACAACACGCGCCCCAAGCCCGGCTTTGCCGACATGGTGGCGCGCGCCAAGTGGGATGCCTGGAACGCGCTGAAGGGCACCTCCGGCGACGATGCACGCCAGCAGTACATCGACCTGATCGATTCGCTGGACTGATCCACGCTGCCGATCCCGGCTGCACGCCAGGCCTGTACGCTGCGGCGTCAGGCCTTTTCTTTTTGGCCGCATCGGCATCCCGCGCTACACTGCCAGCATGAGCAGTCCGACCTCCGCCTCCCGCACCCTGCAGCTGCCCGCCGAGATCCGCCAGCAGATCCCGGACTGGGTTGCCACGCGCCGTGACATCCACGCCCACCCCGAGCTGTGCTATGAAGAGCACCGCACCTCGGAACTGGTGGCGGAAAAACTCGCGCAGTGGGGCATAGAGGTGCACCGCGGCATCGGCCGTACCGGTGTTGTCGGCATGCTGCGCAACGGCACGTCAGAGCGCGCCGTCGGCATCCGCGCCGACATGGACGCGCTGCTGGTGCAGGAAGAAAACACCTTTGCCCACGCCAGCCGCCACCCCGGCAAGATGCACGCCTGCGGCCATGACGGCCATACGGCGATCCTGCTGGGTGCGGCACAGCACCTGGCCAGCACACGCGCTTTTGATGGCACGGTCTATTTCATCTTCCAGCCGGCCGAGGAAGGCGGTGCCGGCGCCCAGGCCATGATCGACGACGGCCTGTTCACGCGCTTCCCGATGGACGCGGTGTTCGGCCTGCACAACTGGCCCGGCCTGGCAGCCGGCGACGTGGCGGCCTCCGCCGGCCCGGTGATGGCATCGAGCAACGAATTCCGCATCACCCTGCGCGGCAAGGGCGGCCATGCCGCCATGCCGCACAACGCCAATGACCCGGTGCCGGTGGCCTGCCAGCTGGTGCAGGCGTTCCAGACCGTGATCTCGCGCAACACGCGCCCGGCCGATGCCGCCGTGGTCTCGGTCACCATGCTGGAAGCCGGCGAAGCCACCAACATCATCCCGGACAACTGCACGCTGCAAGGCACGGTGCGCACCTTCTCGATCGAGGTGCTGGATCTGGTCGAGCAGCGCATGCGCGAGCTCTCCATCCACACGGCCCGTGCCTACAACATGGAGGTCGATTTCGAGTTCCTGCGCAACTACCCGCCCACGGTCAACAGCCGTGCCGAGGCGCAGTTCATGCACGATCTCGCCAGCGAGCTGCTGGGCGCGCGCCATGTGCACAAGCAGGAGCCGACCATGGCGGCGGAAGACTTCTCCTTCATGCTGCAGCAGAAGCCCGGCTGCTACCTGTTCCTCGGCAATGGCGATGGCGAACACCGCCACCTTGGCCATGGCGAAGGCCCGTGTCTGCTGCACAACCCGAGCTACGACTTCAACGACGAGGTGCTGCCGGTCGGCGTCATGCTCTGGGTGCGCCTGGCCGAGCGCTGGCTGACGCCCGCACAGCCGGCCTGACACGCAACCGTATTCCCCGATTCGCCCATGACCCGATCCCGACGACTGCCAGCCGTACCCACGCGCTGGCTGCAGCTGTTGCTGCTGTGTACCCTGCTCGCCGGTAGCGGCCTGCTGCAGGCGCAGGACAGCGCCAGCCCTGCCAGCCCCGCCGCGAGCAGCGCCACAACCCATAGCCTGCAACAGGACATCAGCCAGCTGCGCTCTGCCGCAGACGCCCTGCCCGAAGCCGAACAGAAACCCGTCCTCACGCTGCTGGACGATGCCGAACAGCGTCTGGCCGATGCCACCGCGCTGCAACAGGAGCGCCGCCAGCTGGAACAGGCGAACCGGCAAGTGGCCAGCCCGCCCACCACGGCCAGCCCGGAACAGATCGCCCAGGCCCTGCAGCAATGGACCGAGCGCCTGCCCACCCAGGCCAGCAACAGCCAGCTGGAACAGCTGCTGGCCGATGAGCGCGCCGCCCAGGCCGGGTTGGAGCAGCAGCTGCAGGCCAACACCCGCGCGCTGACCGACCTGATCCTGCAGCCGGCGCAGGTGATGGACGAGCTGAACGCGCTGCGCCAGCAGGTGCACACGCCGCCGCCGGCCAGCAGCAGCCCCGATGCCGATGCCGCCTCGCAGGCACGCCAGCTGCTAGATGCCGCCAGCTACCGGCAGGCCGAAGCCCGGCTGGCATTGCGCGAGCTGGAGCTGGCCAGTACCGAAAGCCGCCAGCGCCGCCTGGAAAGCCGCCAGGCCGAGCTGAAACAGCAGCTGGCGCTGCGCGCCCCGCGCATCGGCTGGCTGGAACAGCGCCTGGCGCAAAACAGCCAGCAGCAGTTGCAGCAACTGGCCGACCAGATGCAGCAGCTGGCCCAGGCCAGCAGCGACGACGATCCGGCCATCAGCGCGCTGGCGCAGCAGAACCTGGAACTGGCCAGCCTGCTGCAGACCGAATCACAGGCCGTGGTGCAGGACCAGCAGCAGCTGGCGGTACAGGAAGCGCAGCGCGACCGCATTGTCGAATCGCTGCGTGAAACCCGCGCCCGGCTGGAGCTGGGCAGCAGCAGTGTCAGCATGGGCCAGTGGCTGTGGAAGCAGCGCCAGGGCATGCCGTCCAGCTATGCGCTGCAGCTGCAGCGACGCAAGCTGGAGCAGCAGATTGGCGAGCTGCGCCTGCAGCTGTACAACCTGAACGAACAACAGCGCCGCCTGCAGGAAGCACGCAGTCAGAGCGCAACGCTGGTCAGCCAGCAGGCGCTGGCACGCTGGCAGCAAACCCAGGGCGAGCTGATCGGGCAGCTGGTGCCGGTGCTGCGCCGCCACATCGTGCTGCTGGAGCAATCACATGCAGCCCTGTTCACGATCGAGGAGCGCGGCTCCGAGCTGCGCAAGCTGATGGACCAGCAGCTGCTCTGGGTGCCCAGCCATGCCGCCATCAACGCCAGCTGGCTGCGCGAGCTGCCGGCCAGCATGCGCGCCTCGCTGGAACCGGAAGCCACGCCGCAGATGGCGCGCCTGCTCTGGCAGGACCTGCAGCAACGACCGCTCTCCTACCTGCTCGGGCTGGCGCTGCTGATTGGCCTGTTTGCCGCCGGCAACCATGCACGCCGCGAGCTGCAGCGCCTGGGCCAGCTGACACGCAACCCGCTGCAGGACAGTTTTCTGCACACCATGCTGGCGCTGCTATGGACGCTGGTGCTGTCGCTGCCCTGGGCCGCGCTCGCCTGGGGCAATGGCTACATCCTGCAGCGTCTGGGTGCCGGCGTGTCGCCACTGGTCACGGCCTGGGGCCAGGCGCTGGTGCAGCTCAGCGGCCTGGTGATGGTGCTGGCCTTTGCCAAGGCGCTGTTGCGCCCCGACGGGCTGGCGCAGGCGCACCTGTACTGGCGCAGCGAACGGCTGGCCTCGCTGCGCAAGGTGCTGCCGGTCGCGCTGGTGACGATTCTGCCGGTGGCGCTGCTGGCACTGGTGCCGCTGCACGCCGGCTCCGATCTGGCGGTCGGCGGCCAGGCGCGTCTGGGCCTGATGCTGCTGGCGCTGTTGATGGCGGTGCTCAGCCTGTGGCTGGGCCAGCTGGCCACGCATGAGCAGCACCAGCAGCAGCCGGAATCGGCCACCGCCATGCGACGCCTGACACGCCTGCTGCGCTGGCTGCTGCCGCTGGCCTTCCTGTTCTGCCTGGTGATTGCCGCCATGGGCCATGTGCTGTCCAGCGCCATCGTGCTGCAATCGCTGATGAGCAGCATGGCGGTGCTGATCAGCGTCGGCGTGCTGTCCGGCCTGTTCAAGCGCTGGCTGCTGCTGAGCGAGCGCCGCATCGCGATCCGCCAGATGGAGCGCGGCGAAAGCGCCGCCGACAACAGCACCGTGGTGGACCTGGAAGCCGGTGAAACGCCGCGCCAGACCGCGCCCGAGCTGACGCTGGTGAACATCAGCGCACAATCACGCCGGCTGGTGCGCACGCTGCTGATCACGCTCTTGCTGCTGGGCCTGCTCTGGGCCTGGGCCGAGGTGCTGCCGGCGCTGTTCAAGCTCGATGACGTGGTGCTCTGGCATGCCAGCGGTACCGGTGCCGCCGGCGAAAAGACCGATATCCCGGTCAGCCTGGGTGACGTACTCGGCTCGATGCTGCTGCTGGCGATCATGATCAGTCTGGCGCGCAACCTGCCCGGCCTGGTCGAGATCCTGCTGAGTGCGCGCAGCCTGGTGTCAGCGTCGGCGCGCTACACCATCACCACGCTGCTGCGTTACGCCATCACGATTGCCGGCATGGTTCTGGCGCTGCAGACGCTGGGGCTGCGCTGGTCGCAGCTGCAGTGGATGGCGGCGGCGCTGTCGGTGGGCCTGGGCTTTGGCCTGCAGGAGATTTTTGCCAATTTCGTCTCCGGCCTGATCCTGCTGGTAGAGCGGCCGTTCCGCGTCGGCGACACCATCACTATCGGCAACCTGACCGGCACCGTCAGCCGCATCCACACGCGTGCCACCACGGTGCTGGATTACGACCAGAAGGAAGTGCTGATCCCGAACAAGACCTTCATCACCAGCGAGGTGGTCAACTGGACGCTGAACAACACCGTCACGCGGCTGGTGCTGCGCGTGGATGTGGGCTACGACAGCGATCCGGCACAGGTGCATGCGCTGCTGCGCCAGGTCGCGCGTGACGACCCGCGCGTGATGAGCGAACCGGCGCCGACCTCGGTGTTCGTGACCATGGGGGCCAACGCGCTCAACTTCGAGTTGCGCGTGTTTGTCGACATGAATGACCGCATGGGCGTCAACACCGACCTGAACGCGCGCATCCTGGCCACGCTAAAGCACCACGGTATCGAAATCCCGTTCCCGCAGATGGATGTGCATGTGCGCGATGTGCCGGCAGCGCCCGCCAGTGTGGAGCCGGCTGACAAGCAATCCGGCGCACAGACCGGCTGACGCCAAGCGCGGAATCGATCCTGTTTACTGTTGCTGCTGTTGCGCTTGCTGCGCCAGCAGCGACTGCAGGTGCTGGTGCGCGATGGTGCGCGCATCGGGCTCTTCGGCCATGCACAGCAGGCCTTCGAAGATCAGGCTTTCCACCAGCTCGAACGGCGTTTCCATGTAGGGTGCCATTTTCCAGCCGGCACCGCCGGTCACGATGCACATCGGCGGCAGGCCGCAGCGCTTCTGCACGTGGCGCACCATGCGCTGTACCGCGCCGGCAATGGCAAAGGTGCCGCCGCTGGTGAGCGCATCACTGGTGTTGGTGGGAAACTCGGTGACGTTGCCGGTGGGCACATGCAGGCCGGCGGTGCCCGACTCCAGTGCGCGCAGCATGATGCCGTGGCCGGGCAGGATCATGCCGCCCATGAACAGGCCGGACGGATCGATCGCCTCGATGGTGACGGCGGTACCGACCATTACCAGCAGCACCGGGCGCAGCGGCCGGCCCTGGCAGTGGTGCAGCATGCGGCGGTAGGCGCCAATGATGGCGACCCAGCGATCCGCGCCCAGCCGCGTGGGCAAGTCGTAGCCGTTGGTGACACCGGCCTGCCGGATACTGGGCACGACCCAACTGGCCTCCAGCTGCGGCCAGATTTCCATCTGTTCCTCGACGCGGCGCTTGAGCGCATCGCCGGCGACCACGCACCCCAGCATGCGCTGCGGCGTCGGCAGCGCCTTCCAGGGTCCATCGGCCAGCTTGTCGATGTTTTCCAGAAATTCGGCGCCATGCGCCAGCATCACCGCCTGCGGTGCGGGCTGATCGTACAGCGCCCACTTGAGGCGGGTGTTGCCGATGTCGACTGCAAGAAAGCTCATGGCTGCATTATCCACATCCAGTGCGAATTAATTGACGAATACTTACCATAATTTTGCCAGTACCCCTTCCGCTGTCACATTTTCGCGCTACGCTGGAGCATCCTCAACTCATTTCAGGAGATACACATGGGTCTGTTCAGTTTCATCAAGGACGCTGGCGAAAAACTGTTTGGCGGCAAGAAGGTCGAAGAAGCCGCTGCAGCGAATGACACCGCCTCCCTGGCCCAGCTCAACGCCGAAGCCGGCGCGGCCATCAAGCAGTACATCGAGACCCAGAACCTGGGCCTGACCAACCTGGCCGTGATGTTTGACGGCGCCAGCGGCAAGGTCATCCTGACCGGCGACGCGCCCAACAAGGAAGCTGCCGAGAAAGCCACCCTGGCTGCCGGCAACGTGGCCAGCGTGCGCGACGTGGACAACAACCTGAACGTGGCTGACGGCGCCGGTTCCGACGCCCAGTACCACGACGTGGCTTCCGGCGACACCCTGTCCGCCATCTCCAAGAAGTACTACGGCGATGCCAACAAGTACATGGTGATCTTCGAGGCCAACAAGCCGATGCTGTCTGACCCTAACAAGATCTACCCGGGCCAGAAGCTGCGCATCCCCGCGCTGTAATTCCTGCCGCACGCGCTGATCGTGCCACGCACCTGCCGCCTTCGGGCACAGGTGCGTTTTTTTGTTTCACGATGACTCCAATATCGCATTTCGCTGGACTACGCCAAGGCTCGATACAGCAGGTTTATCAATCACTTAGGCGAGTTCAACATATGCCGGTGCTTTCCGAAACTTGACCCGGCTTCCCCTCGCGTGGCTCCCATGCGGCTCTTGGAAACCGGGCTTTCCGAGGAGTCATCATGGCGAAGATCAAGCTCACCAAGTCCGCAGTCGATGCGGCACAACCCCAAGACAAGGCCATCGAACTACGGGATACCGTGGTGCCTGGCTTCCTGTGCAAGATCACCCCGGCGGGCCGCAAAGTGTTCATGCTCCAGTACCGCACGAATGCCGGCGAGCGCCGCAAGCCCGCCTTGGGCCAGTACGGCGAACTGACGGTCGATCAGGCGCGCACGATGGCGCAGGAATGGCTGGCCGAGGTGCGCAAGGGTGGCGACCCCAGCGCGGCCAAGAACGCCGCTCGCAAGGCTCCGACCATGAAGGAGTTCTGCGACACTTTCATGGAGGACTACTCCAAGCAACGCAACAAGCCCAGCACGCAGCGCGGCTATCAGGGCGTGATTGACCGCTGCATCATCCCGATCATGGGCCGGATGAAGGTGCAGGACGTGAAGCGCCCGGACGTGGCTGCGCTGATGAAGAAGCTGGCCTACAAGCAGGCCGAGGCGAATCGCACCTTTGGCGTGCTGCGCAAGATGTTCAACCTGGCCGAAGTGTGGGGGCTACGCCCTGACGGCACGAATCCGTGCCGCCACGTCCCGATGTATCCGCCCGGCAAGGAAACCCGGCTCATCGTGGACGATGAACTGGTGCGGATCTTCCGCCACCTGGAGCATCTGGAGGCGGAAGGACTGGAGAACTACGTCATCCCACTGGCGATCCGCCTGCAATTCGAGTTTGCCGCCCGTCGCTCTGAAATCTGCCCGCTGGAGTGGGATTGGATTGATCTGGAAAAGCGCCGCGTCGTCTGGCCTGACAGCAAGACAGGTGGCATTTCCAAGCCCATGAGCGAGGAAGCCTATCGGCTGCTGTCCACCGCGCCGCGCCGGGATGGTTGTCCCTATGTCCTACCGTCGCCGAATGACCCGACCCGGCACATGACCCACGGCGAACACTACGGCGGCTGGACGCGCGTGCTCAAGGCCGCTGGCGTGCCCCACGTTGGCACGCATGGCATCCGCCACCGGGCGACTACCGATATTGCCAATTCGGGCGTGCCGACCAAGGTGGGCATGAAGCTCACAGGCCACAAGACCGTGGCGATGTTTATGCACTATGTTCATACCGAGGACAAGCCGGTACGGGACGCGGCCGAACTGGTGGCGAATCGGCGGTTGGCGATTACCGGGGCGTCCCGTTCTATGGAGGTGACAGCATGACAAGGAAGACGCCGGCAGTAGCGGGGAAACGTGCCGCCTTACCAACTGGCTATGCCGGCATCCATGGCGGCATCGTGGAGTTGCTGGATGCTGCGCGCCAGGCGGCGGCGCGCAGTGTCAATGCACTGATGACAGCCAGTTATTGGGAGATTGGCCGCCGGATTGTCGAAGCCGAGCAGAAAGGCAGACGGCGGGCAGGTTACGGCGAGCAGTTGATGGAACGGTTGTCCGCCGATCTGACGGCTAGATTCGGACGTGGGTTCGGTGTCAACAACCTGGAGAGCATGCGGCGTTTCTTCCTCGCGTACTCCCAGCCCGAGATTTCCCAGACACTGTCTGGGAAATTGGGAAATGAGTCGCCTGCCGAGAAATCCCAGACAGTGTCTCGGAAATTCGACCTCTCCGAACTGGCCCAGGTCTTCACGCTGCCGTGGTCGGCCTATGTCCGGCTGCTGTCGGTCAAGGATGACCATGCCCGCCAGTTCTACGAGGTCGAAGCGCTGCGCGGTGGCTGGAGCGTACGTCAGCTCGACCGGCAGATCGGAAGCCAGTTCTACGAACGCACAGCCTTGTCCAAGGACAAGGCGGCGATGCTGCTCAAGGGTTCGGTGGCCAAGCCCGAGGATGCCGTCACGCCCAACGATGCCATCAAAGACCCGTATGTGTTGGAGTTCCTCGACCTCAAGGACGAGTATTCGGAATCCGACCTGGAAGCGGCCTTGATTCAGCGGCTGGAAGACTTCCTGCTGGAGCTGGGTGAAGGCTTCACCTTCGTCGGGCGGCAGCGTCGTCTGCGCATCGACCAGACCTGGTATCGGGTGGATCTGCTGTTCTTCCATCGCAAGCTGCGCTGCCTGGTCATCATCGACCTGAAGCTGGGCAGCCTGACCCATGCCGATGTGGGGCAGATGCATATGTACTGCAACTATGCCAAAGAGCATTGGGCCTACCCGGACGAGAATCCGCCGGTGGGTCTGATCCTGTGCGCCGACAAAGGCCATGCCCTGGCGCGGTATGCACTGGATGGCTTGCCGACCAAGGTGATGGCGGCGAACTACCGAACGGTGTTGCCGGATGCCGAGTTGCTACAGAAAGAGTTGGAGAACACGCGGCGGCGGCTCGAATCTCGCGGAGCGCTGCCTCTCAGGGACGACAAGCAGTAGTCGTACGTCCCGGCGTTTCGCCGTCGGGCTCGCGGGCTGCGCCCCGTGCTTCGTGCCGAATCACAGCCATTCGGCGCTGATCCCTGACGCCTCCGGCCTGGATCGTTGATCCGGGCCTGCGCGTGCTGCGCACTTGCCAACGGCGGGTGTGTGGCTGAGTGGGGTGTAGGCGGTCTTGCTGTTCCCTTCACCGTATCACGGCGTTCTCGCCGTCAATGACTACGCGTGCTCGCACGCTTGCGGCCTGGTGGCCGTCTTCGATCCCTGACTGCTTGCGCTGCGCCGTGCGGGCCACGGTTCCGGGCAATTCCGCCCGAGCAACCGGAGCACGATCATGTCGCAACTGTCCTTTTCCTCGTTCGATGACGCTTTGCTGGTGCGTGACGCCCAAGGGCGCTATCTGCCGGCGTCGGTGGATCAGATTCTTGAAGCGGCACGCCAGGCCATTGAGCTGAAGATGCAGCGCGGTGCTGAGTTCACTTCACCGGCGCTGGTCAAAGAGTACCTGCGCAACCAGCTGGCAGGCTTCGAGCATGAAGTCTTTGCGGTGCTGTTTCTGGATACGCGCCACCGACTGATCGAGTACCGGGAGATGTTCCACGGCACCATCGACAGCGCATCGGTGTATCCGCGCGAGGTGGTCAAGGAGGCGCTGCGGCTCAATGCGGCGGCGGTGATTCTCTCGCACAATCATCCGAGCGGGAGTCCTGAGCCGTCGCAGGCTGACAAGGTGTTGACGCAGCGGCTCAAGGAAGCGCTGGGGTTGGTGGAGGTTCGCATACTGGATCACGTCATTGTGGGCGGTATGGAAACTGTCTCATTCGCCGAGAAAGGACTGGCCTAGCCTTGGAGTTTCCGCCCATTTTCTTTATCCAGCACCAAGCATCATATTAAGATGCTTGGTATTTACTCTGATTAGTCACTCCGTTCAGCCAAGGCACGAACCAATCTAAAAAGCTCGGCCTGATATTTTGCGTCGTGAAGTGCATCGTGATCTCCCTTTTGGTTAGGATGCACAACTTTATCAATAGCACTTGATCTAGTCTCGTACCATGAGCAACCCGTAGCCCCCATAAAAAGCGCTTTAATATCCAGTGCAGTGAAGCCAAATGGATTTTCGCCCAGATATTTCAAAAAGTAGTAATTTACAAACCCCCAGTCAAATGGGGCGTTAAGTCCCACAAAAACCGGAGAGCTTTCCTTGGGGACATTCTTGGCGATCCAAGCTGAAAATTCCGTCATGGCCTCAGATGGAGTTACGCCTTCAGTCTCAGCTTGCTCCAAAGTAAGGCCTGTGATCTTCAGTGCTTCTGCAACCGATTTTCCACTAACTGGTTTTAACATTATCGAAAATGAGATTTCCGGCTGATACACTAGGCAAGCCCCCACGGTAAGCATGCTATGCTCTCCGACAATAGGGCCAGCGGTTTCAACGTCAACCGATATAAAAACTTCAGGTTTCTTGCTCATTTTCTCGCTCCGGTATTAGGTTTTGACTCAGCCAGCCATAACAGGAGATGGCTCCAATTCCGCAACAGCCTGATGAAAGTGTTCGGCCTTGAGTGGAGAATTCGGAAACGCTAAGGACACAGCCGCCGGATATAAGCGCGTACGAATGTCTGAATAAGTCCAAGCCGGCTTGGTTTTTGTTGCAGATGTCGCTTCTACCAGCTTCTTGATTTCGGTTGCCGAAAAACCCATGTCTCCCAAATCGTTTGTGAATAGTTCATTTCGCTCTTCATCAGTGGGGCGTGTGAACTCCTCAACAATCGACGCACGTCGAATGACTGCTGCATCAAGAGCTGCCAATCGGTTTGTGCAAAGAATGGCGAAGATACGCCCGCCATGCTTCCGCATACTGTCTATAGATTGAATCAATGTGTTCACGCCGACCTTATCTTCATGGTGGCTATGATCTTGGCTGCGGGATGCCCCTAAAGAGTCACCCTCGTCAATAATCAGGAAGGCTCGGCCCTTTCCCGGCCCGATAGATCTGGAAATATCTTCAAATGCTTGGGTGATGAGCGTTCCCATTTCACCCACCTTGCCGGTTCCGCGAACTTTGTTGCTCAGCTTGAAAAGAATTGCGTCTTCAATTTTAGCGTCGCGAGCAAGACGATTTGCAATCGCCTCTGCATTTGCAGTTTTCCCTGTTCCTACATCGCCATGGAAAATGGCTAATGGATACTGGTCATTCAATAGTTCAATGACTGCGAGCTTCTTTTTATGATGCTTTTGACTCCAGCGCTCAAGTTCATTGGATTGCAAAATTAGCTGGAGGCGCTTTTGTACGCGTTGGTAACGCCCTTCAAAGCCCAATAGTTTCTGAGCCTGAATATCAAGCTGTGTCGTCGGAAGGTTTGTTTTTACTTCGAATACAGATGAGTTGCTCATGAAAAGTCCTTCCTATTGGTGCCAAAGCCGTTGCTGCTGTATCCGCGCCCTGCAGAAGAGGTTAGGTCTTTGTGACTGGTGTCCGTAGACGAAGGTACCCATGAAATCTTTAGGGGGAGATCAGCACGTTTCTCTGCGGATGATGAATCGGTATAGCGTAGATGAATTCGAATCCACCCACCTTTGTCTTTTGGCGTCAGAGGCCATGTTACGCCACCAGGCCGCTCCGTTCCCGTCGCCCCCTCGTTTTGAAACTCATATTTGATAGCGCGCACCTCGGAAGTGCCATTCATGAGCGTTACGTCGGCGTATTTGAGATAATCCTTCTTCGCCAACAGTTCTATGTCATGAGCGTAGTTTGTCGCCTCATCCTCGGTCATAGCCTTGGTGGTGGTCGCAATAATGATCAAGTCGGCTTTGACGCTGCGCATGACTTTTTCAACATCTGCAACTGTATAACTATTAGTACTCGAATAGGTGCTCATTCTTTTTAGTCCTTGGTCTTGAAGCGACCACCAAAAATCTCTTTCCACACTTCGTTATCATTTTCGACAGATGCATAGGTCGCCGTATCCAAAGAAGATTCAGCAGCCTTGGCTATAAGCGCTTGCTCATCCTTGGTAATACGGGATGCCACGTTATTCTCTGAGCTTACAGGGTCAATAATAATTACAGGAGTGTCAAAGTTACTGATTGGTTTGCCAGAATTTTCTGGAAAGTCGATACGCTCCCCCAGCTTCGTGCTAGCGATATACGCCAAGAATTCTCTGAAGCGTTTCTCAATGGTCTCGGCGGGGCCATCTCGATCAAGTAGGTAGCCGAAAATCAGTTCGATATGGAAAGACTTGAGGCCTGGCACGTCGTGAAAGTGTCTCCACCGCTTTGCCAGACGGACTAACGTCCGAAAGTGTTTGTCCTTATCCTTTCGCGTTTTAACGAACTGGATGTGGCACGGTGCACAAGTGAGATTTTTTGCGCCGCTCTGAATATCGTATTGCCAGCCGTGATCAGCATTGGAACTGTCTTGAAGAACGGGTACAACGTCTACTTCCAGGCCGCTCTTGACGAAAGTTACCTTTGCTGCACGACGCTGAATCTCGAAGTCCTCAACTTTTTTTGTGGGGTAAATTTCTATCAAAAGATCATAGATCTTGTTGCACAGATTCTCGTACGATTTTCCGTTTTCATCGACTCCCGTGACATAAAAGACAACATCAACATCCGTAGGGTAATCATCAACCTTTCGAAGAATAGTGTATTTCGCAAAAGAGCCGGCCTTAACGACCTTTGTGACTTTTATCTTTGATTTATCGGTAATGCGTTTTTTTAGCTCAACAACAAGATTGTCCACCTGCGCGTGATACTCTTTGCGCTTTTCGCCTGGAAGGCGCAATACATTGTGATCGAAGTATTCGAGCTCTGAATTTGATAACGGCATTGTTTTCCCTACTTTTATTAGAAAAATTGACTTCTTTCAGTCCTGCAATGTCATGCCGTTTGCAATGTAATCGACGGTGACTGCGGCTGCCGCTTGTGCGGCCAGTAGATGAAATCTATTGTCTTTTTTCGAGTCTCCGAAATCACTAATACCACGCACCATCAGTACTGGTTTGCCGAAATTGGCGCATGCAGCAAATAAGCCCGCCCCTTCCATCTCAGCGACTTCGATTTTTCCGTGAATCTCTCGCATCCCTAGAAACTTTTCTGGATCACGAAGGAGCTTTTCACCACTGGCGACCGTGGCCGTCTTCGGCAGAACTCCTTTGGCGACAGGGCCAGCATCAACTTGTTCGGGGAATTCAATACCTAGAGCCTGGTAGCTTTTCAAGAGGCGAGTTTCAAGGCCCGTCCTGTTAGATAAATAGGAGCTAACGTCTTGGCGAACACGCATTGTCAGCCTGGTGATTTCTGGGCGTGTCTCACTCTTGCCGCCTTCAACAAGTGCCGCGCCCTCATAGGCGACGATACGTTCTGCCAGAACTACCTCTCCTAGCGCACATTTTTCTCGCAGGCCAGCCGCAATGCCCAGCATCATCACGTTGCTAGGTCTCAGATCACTCAACAGCATGGTGGTTACTGACGCTGCATCTACGTTGCCCGCACCCGCAAAGCAAGCTAAAGCGCAGCTAGCCGTCTTTCCACCGCGCTTGGCAACAGGGGCTTTCCAAACGTGAAGACCGTTCTCAGTCGTCGTATGTTCAGCATCCTCCGCAATACCAAAAGCTTGCTTGGCGGCGGCCAACTCCACGTCCAGAGCTGTTAGCACTAATACATCAGGAGGAAGAGCATCAATCCTGGCTCGCTCTTCTTCATGGAAAATTTTTACGATACGTGCGCTGATTTCTGACAATGCAAGTACGGGCTCTTGCAAAGAAAGGGCGGGAAGACATTTGACAACCTTATTGCCACTATTCGGCATATAGGTCAGTGGGTTGGTCTGAAAATTCTTAAGAACACTAAGCGCACCCAGACCGTCCTCGCTATTTGCACCTAACTGCAAATCAAGCGGCAGAACAGGCAAAAGCCTCTTGGTCATCTTGCGTGCGCGATCCAGTACACCCTTTCCGCCGCCTAGAGCCACCATCGCAGTAGCATGCTCAATTTGCTCATCGCCGACATTGCCGCCTGTCAGCACGTCCTCTTCTAACGGGACGAGTTCTGCGACCCCTCGTGCGACCATGCTCATGAGCAGCTTACGTTGCTCAGGATTCGCCTTGACTTGAAGACGTTCGTGCGAAGCTACGATTTTTAGACGGATATGAGAGCTGTTGCCAGGCGTTAACCTGTCTACCGCTTTAGCAACCGTCCAGTCGAACAGCAGCGCCTTCCCATCTCCGTTCACCGGCTCGGCTGCGACGTAAATGACGAAGCCGCCACCAGCGTTAAGGACTTCCTCAACAAGGGTATCGACAAAAGCGTGCGCTCTGTCTATGAGCTCATTCTCGGTGGTGTTCGAGATGCTTCCAGCAAGGAGGATGTGGCTTGAAGCCAGCATTAGGGAATTTGTCATGAGTGATCCCAATTGATTCTGTGTCTTCGCGCATAGTGTTCTGCGCACCAATTGCTTCATCCCCGTTGGCGTAGTCGATAAGTATGAACCACCAAGCTAATGGATATTTTTTCGATATATGCGGGGTGTTTTTTACATTTCAAGAGCTCTGTTGCAGATTTTTATTGATCTGAGGGATGTTTAACGAAGGCTTGTTTTTAGCCACTAGTGTCATCGGTACGCGTCCTTCAAGGATGATGGTGTTACTCGTTAACTTCATCATCGGGTAACTCCAGTTCATTCCAAAGCTCCTCTTCTGTAAGTCGCTTGAAGTCTGGCATCAAATTTTTGACTAGCGCTGGGGGAGCACCTTCCAAGGCTGATGTAGCAATCAGAGCGAATCCGCCGCGATCTAGGCGAACAGCCACGACCCCATATTCTTCCAAGACACTACGCATGTTGATGACGAAGGCATCCCGCAACGTAGTGCGGCCCGAGAGGATTCGTAACGTCTTATCGCTAACGCGCGCCCGGGTCTTTCCTGTTCGCTTCAGTAGTACGGCCAATCGAAGTGCAACAGTCTCTATAGATGGATATTTTGTCGCCATTTGAATTCCAATACAGGATTTGAGTAATCCTATCATAGGATTAAATTTTTGATTGGTCAAGGTTTTTCGTCTCCAGGCAATGCCTGGCCGCGCTGTCGTGCTTCGCATCGAGCCGCCTGAGGCGTCTCGCCCCCTTCGGGCTTACATCGTTCCCTCGCTCCGCTCGGCTGACGCCTACGGCCCGGCTTCCAGCTTCGGGCCTGCGCGCTTCGCTTGCGTGCGGTTTGCACATCGCGGCGGCCGTTGCCATGTCCAGCCGTCTCTCCTGACTCCTTCACCTTGCTCGCGACTGTAGCCCGTGGCCGCGTGCCATCAAGGCGCGCCAGGCCGTGTCCTCGGCTGCGCCTGCGGGCCGCACCTACCTGCCGCTTTTCTCCTTGACGGCCCACGTCCGTGGGCTCCTGACCGTCGCGGGCGATGAACTCAGGAAAGACGGTGGCAACAGGGCCAACCGGGTTCCTCGTGCCAACCGCACCGAACAGCCGAAAGCCTGGGCTCCGAATCTAGGAATCCGGTGTGCGGTTTGAACTGAACCGCCCCGGGTTTGGAGGAGGCCCCAACTCTTGAGAAGATGGAGCCATGAACAAGTCCAACAAGTTTTCCCCGGAAGTGCGCGAGCGCGCTGTGCGCATGGTGCAGGAGCATCGAGCCGAGTACCCTTCGTTGTGGGCAGCTATCGAATCGATTGCGCCGAAGATTGGCTGTGTGCCGCAAACCCTGCACGATTGGGTCAAGAGAGCCGAGATCGACGCTGGCCTGCGTGCGGGTACCACGACCTCGGATGCGCGACGCATCAAGGAACTGGAGCGCGAAGTCAAGGAGCTGCGCCGTGCCAATGAGATCCTCAAAACTGCCAGTGCGTTTTTCGCGCAGGCGGAGCTCGACCGCCAGCTCAGGAAGTGAAGGCCTATATCGACCGCCACCGCGATGACTACGGGGTCGAGCCCATCTGCCGGGTGCTGCAGATGGCCCCGTCGTGTTACTGGCGCCATGCGGCCCGGCAACGCAACCCGCAACTGCGCAGCGCACGTGCCCAGCATGACGACCATTTGAAAGCCGACATCCAGCGCGTGTGGCATGCCAACTGGCAGGTCTATGGCGCCGACAAGGTCTGGCTGCAGATGAACCGCGAGGGCATCCGGGTGGCGCGGTGCACAGTCGAGCGGCTGATGCGTACCATGGGCTTGCAAGGGGGCACGCAGAGGCAAGACGATGCGCACCACCACGCCGGACACATCAGTGCCGTGCCCGCTGGACCATGTCAACCGGCTGTTTAAGGCCAGCCGGCCCAACGAGCTGTGGGTGTCGGACTTCACGTACGTCAGCACCTGGCAGGGCTGGCTGTACGTGGCCTTCGTGGTGGATGTGTACGCCCGGCGCATCGTGGGCTGGCGTGTCAGCCGCAGCATGCACACGGACTTTGTGCTCGATGCGCTGGAACAGGCCCTGTATGAGCGCCAGCCAGCAGCGCATGCCTTGACGCACCACAGCGACAGGGGCAGCCAGTACGTCAGCATCCGTTACACCGAGCGGCTGGGCCTGGCAGGTATCCAGCCATCAGTGGGAAGCAAAGGCGACAGCTACGACAACGCGCTGGCCGAGACCATCAACGGGCTATACAAGGCCGAACTGATTCATCGCCGGGGCCCCTGGAAGACCAGGGAAGCCGTGGAACTGGCGACCCTGCAATGGGTGCACTGGTTCAACCACGTCCGACTGCTCACGCCGATCGGGGGTATCCCGCCGGCAGAAGCTGAGGCAAACTACTGGAGGCAACTTGCCGACAGCAACACCTTGGCAGAGGTGTCCACTTAAACCAACCAGCCTCCTCGAAACCCGGGGCGGTTCATTCTGGAGCGCCACGTCCGAGTGGACTATGATTAAGCGACAAGCATGGCGCCTGCTAGCGATCAGCCCGATGCAGCACGACTTGGCCCTCTACCGCGACGCTCCTATGTGGCTCCTAGCCCACACGGCCGCAGCTTCGGAAAGCGGCTCGAAGCAGAGCTAACTCCCTGTCTCATTTAGGCTTTTGGCCCCTTGGCGTTTTTCGCTAAGGGCTTGACATAGGCCCTTTTTTGTGCCTGTGGCCAGCCCGCCAATGACACGCAGCCGCCACGCCACTTTTATAGAATGGGCCTATCACCCGTGACGAGAGAGCCCGATGAACGCTGCCACCCAGCCCCTGACGCCGCCCTTCGTGGCGCCGCAATCCTTTGACGATGCCGATGCCGCCCTGCAGCAGGTGCAGCTGATCTACCGGCAGGCGGTGGAGCACCTGCGCGAGCAGTTTCGCCTGTTCGTGCAGGACGGCAGCCTGCCGCAGCCGGTACGCGCCTACTACCCGCAGATACGCATCCGCACGCAACAGCCGACACGCCAGCCGCGCGCCGGCCAGGGCCAGGCCTACGGTTTTGTCGCGCACGCCGGCGTGTTCGAGACCACGCTGACCGATCCACAGCTGTTTGCCAGCTACTACCGCACGCAGTTCCAGCACCTGCTGGACAACCACCAGGCGCCGCTGGACATCAGCACCAGCAGCCAGCCGCTGCCGCTGCACTTTGCGCTGGATCCGAGCGAGCAGATGGAAGGCAGCATGGACGAGGCGCAGCGCGCGCGCATGCACACCACTTTCGACTGGCCGGACCTGGCCAGCATGGACGATGCGATTGCCAACGGCACCCATGTGCCGCGTCATGGCGAGGCGCTGCCGCTGTCGCTGTTTACCGCGCCGCGCGTGGACTACTCGTTGCAGCGCCTGCGCCACTACAGCGGCACTGCGGCACCGCATTTCCAGAACTTCGTGCTGTTCACCAACTACCAGTTCTATATCGACGAGTTCATCCGCCTGGGCCATGCCGCCATGCAGGACGACAGCAGCGGCTACACCGCCTTCGTCGAGCCGGGCAACGTGATCACGCAGCACGCCAGCCTGCCGACACCGGACGGCTTCGTGCAGGGCAGCCATCCGCAGCGCCTGCCGCAGATGCCGGCCTACCACCTGGTCGGGCCGGACCACAGCGGCATCACCATGGTGAATATCGGTGTCGGCCCGAGCAATGCCAAGACCATGACCGACCATGTGGCGGTGCTGCGCCCGCATGCCTGGCTGATGCTGGGCCACTGCGCCGGCCTGCGCAACAGCCAGCAGCTCGGCGACTACGTGCTGGCGCACGGCTATGTGCGCGAGGACCACGTGCTGGACCACGACCTGCCAGCCTGGGTGCCGGTGCCGGCGCTGGCCGAGATCCAGCAGGCGCTGCAGCAGGCGGTGGCCGAAGTCACCGAACTGCCGGAGGACGGCCTGAAGGCGATCCTGCGCACCGGCACCGTGGCCACCACTGACAACCGCAACTGGGAGCTGGAAGGCCACAACGCGCCGGTGCAGCGGTTCAGCCAGAGCCGCGCCATCGCCATCGACATGGAAAGCGCCACCGTGGCTGCCAACGGCTTCCGTTTCCGCGTGCCCTACGGCACGCTGCTGTGTGTCAGCGACAAGCCGCTGCACGGCGAGATCAAGCTGCCCGGCATGGCCAACCACTTCTACCGCCAGCGCGTCGACCAGCACCTGCGCATCGGCATGCGCGCACTGGAGCTGCTGCGCAGCGGAGCCACCGGCCAGTTGCACAGCCGCAAGCTGCGCAGCTTCCAGGAAGTGGCATTCCAGTAAGCGCTGGCCGGCAAGCGTGACATTTTCCTGCGCCGGATCAGACAAGCCCTGTGGCGGCGCACCATTTGCTGCAGTGCAGCGTTAAAATGAGACCACTGTGCACGGTGGCTGGTATCGCCAGCCGTCGCTGCCAGGACATGTGCCGCAACCCGCCAAGGAGGCTGAACCATGAATGCCCCGACTCCTGTCCCCGCCGCCGATCCGGCTGGCGTCATGGGACTTTTTGACAATAGCCACCAGCAGATTGCAGCCATGCTGCAACGCCTGACGCAGCTGGCGAACGATCTGGCCGAACAGGGCACAACGCTGCCGCTGCGCACCGAGGCCCGTGCCGTGCGCGACTGGCTGGGCCGCGAGGCGCGCGAACACCATCTGGATGAAGAGCGCCACATTTTCCCGCCGCTGCTGGCCTCGGGTGACGAGGAGCTGATGCACGTGACGCGCCTGCTGCAGCAGGACCACGGCTGGCTGGAGGAGAACTGGCTGTCCATCCAGCCCGAACTGACCGCTGCCGTCGAGGGCTTTACCTCCTTCAATGCCGCTTCGCTGCAGGAAACCTCCCGCCTGTTCTGCCAGCTCTATGCCGACCACATGCTGCTGGAAGAAAGCGTGGCCTACCCGGCTGTCAGTCCGCTGGTGCAGGGCCAGGCCACGGCCGAGGCCATGCGCCAGGAAATCGAACAGCGCCGCAGCGTGCGCGCCCAGCTCAAGGGCTGAAACCGCTACCGGTTGCCGCACACACGGGTGGCGGCAGCCCTCCCCGTGGTTGCGGTCATGGCACGGCAACCATCCTTTTGGCGTCTGCTCACAGTCCCGTCATGGACGCGGGTTAAGATGGCAGACAGACTTCACACTCTCCAGGAGATCAGTATGAGCATCAGCAAAGTAGGCATCGTCGGTGCCGGCACCATGGGTAACGGCATTGCACAGACCTGCGCCGTCAACGGTATCAGCGTCGTCATGGTGGATATTTCCGAAGCCGCCGTGCAGAAGGGCCTGTCCACCATCTCCGGCAGCCTGGATCGCCTGATCAAGAAAGAAAAGATGACCGAAGACGACAAGGCCAAGGCCCTGGCGCTGGTCAAGGGCAGCACCAGCTACGACGACCTGAAGGACGTGGACCTGGTGATCGAGGCCGCCACCGAAAACCACGAAATCAAGAACAAGATCCTGAAGCAGATCGACGAGGCCGTGCAGGCTGGTGCCATCATCGCCACCAACACCTCTTCCATTTCCATCACCGACCTGGCTGCCCAGACCGGTCGCGCCGACAAGTTCGTGGGCATGCACTTCTTCAACCCGGTGCCGATGATGGCGCTGGTGGAAGTGATCCGTGGCGTGCAGACCAGCGACGAGACGCATGATGCCGTCAAGGAGCTGGCCGAGAAGCTGGGCAAGTCCCCGATCACGGTCAAGAACAACCCGGGCTTTGTCGTCAACCGCATTCTGGTGCCGATGATCAACGAAGCTTTCTTCGTGCTGGCCGAAGGCCTGGCCACGGCAGAAGACATCGATGCCGGCATGAAGCTGGGCTGCAACCACCCGATCGGCCCGCTGGCGCTGGCCGACCTGATCGGTCTGGACGTGTGCCTGGCCGTGATGGAGGTGTACCTGAAGGAACTGGGCGACAGCAAGTACCGCCCCTGCTACCTGCTGAAGGAATACGTGGCCGCTGGCCGCCTGGGTCGCAAGACCGGCCGTGGCGTGTACGACTACAGCAAGTAATCGGCCAAGCTGCAGCTGGCTGCCACGGCAGCCGGCCAGTCAGAACCCGCCCGCCCGGCCTTCAGGCCCGGCGGGCTTTTGCATGCGCCGGCAGTCCGTTCAGGGGCTGACGCGCTGCACGCCCCAGGGCCAGTTGCGGAAAGCCGAACCTTCCGGGGCCTCGTTCACCACCTGGGCCTGCGGCGACTGCGCCGTGCCGCCCTGTGTCACCGGACTCCAGACACCGGCCGGTGCCTGCTGCACCGGGGTACCCGCCGGAGCCGGCAGGGTGTCTGCCGGCGCGTTGTCATCGCTGCGGTTCAGCACCGTGCTGCCGCCCATGGAGACACCCACCCCCACGCCGCTGCCCCAGCCCCAGCCGCCGCTGCCTCGACCCAGGCCGATGGTCCCGCTGACCGGGCTGGTCGGGCTGCCGATCGGGGTGCTCATGGTGACACCGCCCCAGCCGCCGCCGCTGCCCACGCCAATGTTCACGCCGCCGAGTACCGGCCAGCCGTTCACATTGCCGGCACAGCCGCCCAGGGCCAGCACGGCGGCACCCGCTGCCAGCGCGGCAGGCATCTTGCGCCAGATCTTGTTCATATCGCTTTCCTTTCGCACGGAACCCGGGCCGATGCGGCCCTGTTCCCCTTGGATACCATGCTAGCGCAAGCGTTCCCCGCCGTCATGCCATGTGACATGCGGCCATCGCTGTCTTGTGCGAAAGTGCACAGAGTCAGGCCGGGCGCAGTTGCAGGCGCACATCGTCACCCACCGCCTGCAACGCATGCAGCCGCCAGCGCACGGCATCGGCCACGCGCTGCAACGGTGGCAGCACGGCCAGCGGCTGACCTGGCCCGAGCAGCAGCGGTGCCACATAGGCGATCAGCTCATCGACCAGGCCCTGCTGCAGCAGGGCGCCCGCCAGCTGTGCGCCCGCTTCGACATGCAGCTCGTTGACTTCGAGCCGGCCCAGCTCTTGCAGCAGCGCCGCCAGATCGGGACGACCGGCGGCATCGGCCGGCAACAAGAGCAGTTCGGCACCGGCAACCTGCAGCGCGGCAGCGCGCTGCTGCCAGCCGGCATCGGCCTGTTCCACGCTGGCGATCAGCACCCGGCGCTGCGGCACCTGCAGCAGTTGCGCGCCCGGCGGGGTACGCAGCTGCGTATCGACGATCACCAGATGCGGCTGGCGCGTCACCCCGGGCAGACGCACGTTCAGCAGCGGGTTGTCGGCCAGCACCGTGCCGATACCGGTGAGCACGGCGCAGGCGCGTGCGCGCCAGTGCTGCACCTCGGCACGCGCCGCTTCGCCGGTGATCCACTGGCTGTCGCCATGGTCCAGCGCCACCCGACCATCGAGTGAGGAGGCGGTCTTGAGTCGCACCCAGGGCAGACCATGCTGCATGCGACGCAGAAAGCCGATATTCAGCTCGCGGGCGCGTGCCGCGATCTGTTCCGGCGCCAGTTCCACGGCGATGCCGGCGGCCTGCAGCCGCGCCATGCCCTGCCCCGCCACCAGCGGGTTCGGGTCACGCAGGGCGATGCAGACCCGGCCGACGCCTGCCGCGATCAGCGCGTCACAGCACGGCGGCGTGCGCCCATGGTGCGAGCAGGGCTCCAGCGTGACGTAACAGGTGCTGCCGCGCACGTCTGCGTCGCGGCTGGCGGCATCGCGCAAGGCCATCACCTCGGCATGCGGCCCGCCGCGCTGCTGGGTGTAGCCCTGGCCCAGTATCCGGCCATCCTGGCCGACGATGACCGCGCCGACACGCGGATTCGGGTTGCTCAGCGTGAGCGCGTTTTCGGCCAGATCGAGGGCAAGGGAGAAATAGTCCATGGCGATGATTATCAGGGGCTCAGGGCAGGTAGCCGGCGCGCCACGCGCGTCAGGCCGGATTCCAGCGGCGGTAGCAGCTGCCAGCGTTGCGCATCGGCCAGCTCGGCGCGTACCCGGCGTGCGCCCAGCGGGCCGTTCAGGTCGATATTGGCGCAGACCAGCAGGCCGCCGGGGGCCAGCAGCGTGTGGAAATGCTGCACCAGAATCAGCGGCGGCATATTGCCATCAAAAAACACCAGGTCCTGGCTGCCAGCCGGCAGTTGCAGCGCCTGCATCACGGTGGCAAACGAGCCTTCATGCAGCTGCACGCGCTGCTGCAGCCCCAGCGCCGCGATCTGCTGGCGTGCCAGTGCGGCATGTTCAGGATCGCCTTCGAGCGTCAGCACCTGCCCCTGCGGGCTGGCCAGCGCCATCAGGCAGGCAGTGTAGCCCAGGCCGGTGCCCAGCTCCAGCATGTGACGCGGCTGGTGCTGCTGTACCAGCTGCCACAGACCGGGGCCGTCTTCGAAAGTGTGGGCGTTACAGGCGTGCTGTTGCTGGTGGCTGCGGGTGGCGAGCTGAATCGCCTGCAAGACATCGGGCAGATCGGCGGAAGGCATCATGCGCGCCATTCTGCAACAAATGCGGCGGACTTCTTCAGCAAGTCAGGCAGCCACGGCACAACGGCCATCCATGCTTCCACAGATGGCCGTTGCTCAGCGCTTCAGGCGACCCTCATACTCATGCCAGCAGCGCATTCACCCGCTTCACATAGCCCGCCGGATCGGCCGGCATGCCGCCTTCGGCCAGCAGGGCCTGGTCGAACACGATGCGGGCCAGATCGGCAAAGCGGCCGGCATCTTCCTGCGCTGCCTGCAGCTTCCGGATCAGGGCGTGCTCCAGATTCACTTCCAGCACCGGCTTGACGTCCGGCACCGGCTGGCCGGCCTGCTTGAGCAGGCGTGCCAGCTGCATGCTCATGCCGTTGTCGCTGGAGACCAGACAGGCCGGGGAATCGACCAGGCGCGTGGTGCTGCGCACGTCTTCGGCGACTTCGGCCAACGCCTGCTTGAGCTGTTCCAGCAACGGCTTGGCCGCTTCCTCGGCGGCTTCGGCAGCCTTTTTCTCGTCCTCGTCCTGCAGCTGACCCAGATCCACCGCCCCCTTGGCCACGCTTTGCAGCGGCGTACCATCAAATTCGGTCAGATAACCCAGCGCCCACTCGTCAACGCGATCCGTCATCAGCAGCACCTCGATGCCCTTCTTGCGGAACAGTTCGAGCTGCGGGCTGTTGCTGGCAGCGGCCTGATTTTCGGCGGTGATGTAGTAGATCGCCTGCTGGCCCTCCTGCATGCGGGACTTGTAATCGGCCAGGCTGACGCTCACGCTGTCGGTGGTGGTGCTGGCAAAGCGCAGCAGCTTGGCGATGCGGTCACGGTTCTTGCTGTCCTCGCCCAGCCCCTCCTTGAGCACGGCACCAAATTCGGCATAGAAGCGCGCGTACTTGCCGTGGCCGCTGGCCTGTTCGGCAAAGGCGGCGGCAGTTTCTGCGGCCGGAGCGGCTTCGGACTTGTCCTGCACATCGGTGATGCCGTCTTCGGTCTCGACCGGTTCCGGCGCCGGCACGGCTTCACCGCTGCCGATATCGATCTTGCCTTCCTGGCTTTCCGGCGGCGTCGCCTGCTGGCTGGCCAGATCTTCCAGCATGGATAGCACGCGGCGCGTGTTGCCTTCGCGGATCGAGCGGATGTCGCGGCTTTCCTGCAGCAGCTCGCGGCTGACGTTCAGCGGCAGGTCGGAGGCATCGACCACGCCCTTCACGAAGCGCAGGTACTGCGGCAGCAGCGCCTCGGCCTTGTCCATGATGAAGACGCGGCGCACATAGAGCTTGAGGCCATGCTGGCTGTCGCGCTGGTACAGGTCGAACGGAGCGTGCGCCGGGATATACAGCAGCTGCGTGTACTCGGTATTGCCTTCGACACGGTTGTGGCTGTAGGCCAGCGGATCCTCGAAATCATGCGCCAGCTGCTGGTAGAAGGTGTTGTACTGCTCGGGCGTCAGGTCCTTCTTGTTGCGCGTCCACAGCGCCTGGGCCTCGTTGACCTGCTCCCATTCGCCGGTCTGCACCATGTCGCCGGGCTGGCCGTCCTCGCCCTCTTTCCACTCTTCCTTGGGCATCATGATCGGCAGGCTGATGTGGTCGGAGTACTGCGCGATGATGCTCTTGAGCTTGTAGCCGTTCAGGTAGTCCAGCTGGTCCTCGCGCAGGTGCAGCGTGATGCTGGTGCCGCGCTGCTCGCGCGTGATGGTCTCGGTGGTGAATTCGCCGGTGCCGCCGCTGATCCAGCGCACGCCCTGCTCCGCCGGCAGGCCGGCGCGGCGGCTTTCCACCGTGATCTTGTCGGCCACGATAAAGCCGGAATAAAAGCCCACGCCAAACTGGCCGATCAGCTGCGAATCGGTCTTCTGGTCGCCGGTCAGGCGGCTGACAAAGTCCTTGGTGCCGCTCTTGGCAATCGTACCCAGGTGGTCGATCGCCTCCTGCTCGCTCATGCCGATGCCGTTATCGGTAAAGGTGATCGTCTTGGCCGCCTTGTCGATCGCCACATGCACTTGCAGCGTGGCATCACCTTCGTACAGTTCGGGCTGCTCCAGCGCCTCGAAACGCAGCTTGTCGCTGGCATCGGACGCGTTGCTGATCAGCTCGCGCACGAAGATGTCGGGGTTGGAATACAGGGAGTGGGTGACCAGATGCAGCAGTTGTGCGACTTCGGCCTGGAATGCGTGTTGATGGGTACTCATGCTTGTCTTGGTGGTCTTGTTGGAATGAAAAATCAACAGGTTGGAATCTGTCCTACACAGGTAGGGCAAGGCGTCCGATTTTCAAGACAGGCGTCCACAGCGATACTTTTTCACGGCTGACGATTGTTTACAGGCCAAGCGGAACTGCTTCCGGCAATTTGGTCTAACATCCGAAACGTCAGATCCGTGCAGCCGGCCTGTTGCCAGGCTGCCACCAGAACACAGGGAGATCCCATATGTCCAAGAAGCCTCTGATCACCATGGCACGCCGCGCTGCCGTCGCCGTTGCCGTCACCGCCACCCTCGCCGGCTGTGCCACCTCCACCACCGGTTCCGTCACCGGCAGCAACCGCTCGCAGCTGCTGCTGGTGTCCGAAGCCGAGATGGTGCAGGCCTCGCAACAGGCCTTCAACCAGCGCAAGAGCGCCGCCCAGTCCAAGGGCGTGCTGATCAGCAGCGGTGCCGATTACAACCGCGTGGTCAACATCATGCGTCGCCTGTCCACCCAGGTCGCCCACTTCCGCCCCGATGCGGCACGCTGGAACTGGGATCTGGCGCTGATCCGCAACAACGATGTCAACGCCAACGTGATGCCAGGCGGCAAGGTCACGGTCTATACCGGCCTGTACCAGAAGCTGAACCTGACCGATGACGAGCTGGCGGCCGTGATCGGCCACGAAATGGCACACGCCCTGCGCGAACACTCGCGCGAACAGGTATCGCAGCAGATGGCCGGTGACATGGCGCTGTCCATCGGCGGTTCGCTGCTCGGCTTGAGCGGCAGCATGATGGACGTGGCCGGCATTGCCAAGCAGCTGGCGCTGGACCTGCCCTACTCGCGCACCATGGAAACCGAGGCGGACGTGTTCGGCCTGGAACTGGCCGCGCGTGCTGGCTATAACCCGTCCGCTGCACTGACGCTGTGGCAGAAGATGGCCGCCAACGGCGCCGGCCAGGGCTCGGCCTTCTTCTCGACCCACCCGAGCGCATCTGACCGCACCGCGCGCATCCAGGCCGCGCTGCCGCAGGTGATGCCGCTGTACCAGGCAGCGCGCCGCAAGTAAGCCGGACCGGCTTGCCGCAGCACCGCCAGATCCGCAGGGACTGGCGGTTTTTTCATGGGGGCAGGCAGCGACAGATATAATGCGCAGGTATTCATTTTTACCGCACGATGCCTGACGCTTCCCTTGCCTCCTCCCCCCTGCAGGTACTCCAGCAGGTCTTCGGCTACCCGGCCTTTCGCGGCCAGCAGCAGGCCATCATCGAACGTGTCAGCAGCGGCGACGATGCGCTGGTGCTGATGCCCACCGGCGGCGGCAAGTCGCTCTGCTACCAGATCCCGGCCATCGTGCGGCAGCGCCAGGGACTGGGCTGCAGCATCGTCGTCTCGCCGCTGGTGGCGCTGATGCACGACCAGGTCTATGCGCTGCAGGAAGCCGGTGTTGCCGCCGCCTACCTCAACTCCACGCTCAGCCTGGAGCAGGCACGCCAGGTCGAACAGGATCTGCTCACCGGCCGGCTCACCATGCTGTATGTGGCGCCGGAACGCCTGACCACGCCGCGCTTCCTGGATCTGCTGCAGCGGCTCTACCAGCGCCAGCAACTGGCGCTGTTTGCGATTGACGAGGCGCACTGTGTCAGCCAGTGGGGCCACGACTTCCGCCCCGAATACCGCCAGCTCGATATCCTGCCGCAGCAGTTTCCCGGCGTGCCGCGCATCGCGCTCACCGCCACGGCCGATCATCTGACGCGCCAGGACATCGCCGAGCGCTTGCAGCTGGAACAAGCCGAATCCTTTGTCAGCAGCTTTGACCGCCCGAATATCCGCTACACCATCGTCGAGAAACGCGATGCGCTGGCCCAGCTCAAGCGCTTTATCGAGGACGAGCACGAAGGCGATGCCGGCGTCGTCTACTGCCTGTCGCGCAAGCGCGTGGAAGAAGTCGCCGAGGCACTGGTGCGCGAAGGCATTGATGCCATGCCCTACCACGCCGGCATGGACGCCAGCCAGCGCCAGGCCAACCAGGACCGCTTCCTGCGCGAGGAAGGCGTGGTGATGGTGGCCACCATCGCCTTCGGCATGGGCATCGACAAGCCCGATGTGCGCTTCGTGGCGCACCTGGACCTGCCGCGCAATATCGAGAGCTACTACCAGGAAACCGGCCGCGCCGGCCGTGACGGCCTGCCCTCGCACGCCTGGATGGCCTATGGCCTGCAGGACGTGGTCAACCAGCGCCGCATGATTGATGACAGCCCGGCCGACGACCAGTTCAAGCAGGTGCAGACCGGCAAGCTGGACGCGCTGCTGGCGCTGGCCGAAGCCATCGACTGCCGTCGCGTGCGCCTGCTGGCCTATTTTGGCGAGCCATCCCGGCCCTGCGGCAACTGCGACAACTGCCTGAATCCGCCCGATGTCTGGGACGCGACCGAGCTGGCGCGCAAGCTGCTCTCCACCGTGTTCCGGCTGCAGGAAAAATCCGGCTTCGGCTTTGGTGCCGGCCAGGTGATGGACGTGCTGCGCGGCCGCGATACCGACAAGGTCAAGCAGTATGGCCACGACACGCTCAGCACCTTCGGCCTGGCGCGTGGCGCCAGCGAGGCCGAGCTGCGCACCGTACTGCGCCAGCTGGTTGCCACCGGTGCGCTGCTGGTCGATGCCAGCCGCTTCAACACCCTGCACCTGACGCCGGTGGCGCGCCCGATCCTGCGTGGCGAACAGCCGGTGCTGCTGCGCCATCTGGTCACGCCAAGTGCGCGCCGCCGCGCCTCCGGCACTACACACAGTGGCAGCAGCAAGCTCAGCGTGCTGGCCGCGCAACTTGACGATGCCGGCCGCCAGCGCTTTGACGCGCTCAAGCGCTGGCGTGCCGAGACCGCGCGCGAGCATGGCGTGCCGGCCTATGTGATCTTCCACGACAGCGTGCTGGCCGCCATTGCCGAGGCCTGCCCCGATACGCTGGACGCGCTGAGCGGCATCAGCGGCGTGGGCGAGGCCAAGCTGGAACGCTATGGCCGCGCCGTGCTGCAGCAGCTGGAACTGGCCTGAAACGCCTCCCCCGCCGGAAGGGTGGCCAGTTCCCCCGGATGGACATGTTTGCGCCAGGTCAAAGCCCCACTATTTTTATCGGATAAGAATCTCCCTTCCGCCTTCCCAACCTGGAGATTCCCCGATGGCCACCATTCCCCTGCAACCCGTCGGCATGCCGCACGACCATTCGCGTACCGATGCCATCTATGGCTTTGATGCGCGCGGCGTAGCCAAGCGCTTCCGCCATGCCGCCATCTTTGGCGCGCTGGACTCCCTGCAGCCCGGCGAAACCATGCGCTTCGTGAACGACCACGATCCGATTCCGCTGCTGCGCCAGATGATCGACCGCTACGGCGACCAGGGCATCCAGATCAGCTACCTGCAGCGCGACATGGACGGCGTGGTGATCGACTTCCTGCGCAAGTGAGCCGGGGCCTGATCTGCCATGACCGCCCACGCCTCCGGACAGGCCGTCGACACGGCGCGGCCGCCGATGGAACTGGTCTGCCCCGCCGGCAGCCTGCCTGCACTGAAGCAGGCGGTTGACCACGGTGCCGACTGCGTCTACCTGGGTTTCAGGGACGCCACCAACGCCCGCAACTTTGCCGGGCTGAATTTTGACAACAAGGCCATCGCCAGCGGCATCGAGTATACCCATGCACGTGGCCGCAAGGTGCTGCTGGCACTGAACACCTACGCCCGCAGCGAATCGGTCGATGTCTGGCGTGGCGCGGTTGATCGCGCCGCCGACATGGGCATCGACGCCATCATCATGGCCGATCCCGGCCTGATGCAGTACACCGCACGCCGCCATCCGCAGGTGCGCCTGCACCTGTCGGTGCAGGGCTCGGCCACGCATGCCGCCGCCATCAATTTCTACCACGAGCAATTCGGCATCTCGCGTGCCGTGCTGCCACGCGTGCTGTCGCTGACGCAGGTCGAGCAGCTGATCGACAAGACCCCGGTCGAGATCGAGGTGTTCGGTTTTGGCAGCCTGTGCGTGATGGTGGAAGGCCGCTGCCAGCTGTCGTCCTACGCCACCGGCGAAGCGCCGAACATGCAGGGCGTCTGTTCGCCGGCCAAGGCAGTGCGCTGGCAGGAAACCCCCAAGGGGCTGGAAGCGCGCCTGAACGGCGTGCTGATCGACCGCTATGCCGAAGGCGAAAGCGCCGGCTATCCGACGCTGTGCAAGGGCCGCTTCGACGTCGGCGAGCTGCGCAACGAGAACGGCTACTACGCGATCGAGGAGCCGACCAGCCTGAACACGCTGAGCATCCTGCCGCAGCTCTACCGCATGGGCGTGCGCGCCATCAAGATCGAAGGCCGCCAGCGCAGCCCGGCCTATGTCGGCCAGGTGACGCAAGTCCTGCGCGAGGCGCTGGACCACTGCCACGACAACCCGCACCTGTACACGCCGCGCTCGAACTGGATGACGGCACTGGCCGACGTCTCCGAAGGCCAGCAGCAGACGCTGGGCGCCTACCACCGCCCCTGGAAGTAAGCAAGCCATGACCGATTCCCCTTCCCGCATGCAACTGGCCCTGGGGCCGCTGCTCTACTACTGGCCACGCGACACCGTATTCGACTTCTACCAGCAGATGGCCGAGGCCCCGGTGGACATCGTCTACCTGGGCGAAGCGGTCTGTTCGCGCCGCCACGAGCTGCGCCTGAGCGACTGGATCGACGTCGCCCGCATGCTGCGCGATGCCGGCAAGCAGGCGATTCTCTCGACCCAGGTGCTGGTCGAGTCCAGCGCCGATGCCGCCACCGCGCGCCGCATCATCGACAACGGCGAATTCCTGGTCGAAGCGAATGACATGGGCGCGGTGCAGATGGTGGCCGGCAAGCTGCCCTTTGTCGCCGGCCCGCACCTGAACCTGTACAACCAGCCAACGCTGCAGTGGATGGCCGATCTCGGCGCCACGCGCTGGCTGCCGCCGCTGGAGCTGAACCAGACCGATCTGCAGTCGCTGCAGCAACTGCGCCCGGCCGGCCTGCAGACCGAAATCTTTGCCCTCGGCCGCATGCCGCTGGCGTTTTCGGCACGCTGCTTTACCGCACGCCACCGCAATCTGCCCAAGGACGATTGCCAGTTCAGCTGCATCGACTATCCCGACGGCCTGCTGCTGCAAACGCGTGATGGCGAAGCCTTCCTCACGCTCAACGGCATCCAGACGCAATCCGCCCATGTCTGCAACCTGGTGCAGGAACTGCCGGCGCTGCAGGCCATGGGCGTGGACGTGCTGCGCCTGAGCCCGCAATCGCAGCACATGGCCACGCTGGTGCAGCTCTGGCGCGATGCCCTCGAGCAGCGCCTGACACCGGCCGAAGCCCACGCGCAGATGCTGCCGCTGCTGCCGGACCAGCCCTGCAACGGCTACTGGCATGGCCGCTCCGGCATGGAGCAGGTCAGCGTGCCGGCCTGATCGCCTCCCGGAGAGCCATGATGTCTTCTACCCACCTGATCCCCGATGATTTCACCCTGCCCGCACCGGTGTCGGGCGTGCTGCAGCGCCTGCCGCGCTGGCCCGGTGCCCTGCTGTTTGTCGGCGCGCTGAACCTGACGCTGGCACGCCAGCTGCCGGAAGACGTGGCCGAAGCCTTGCAGGGCCGCACGCTGCGGCTGGCCGTGCGCGATGCCGGCGTGCACTGCGACTTTTGCTGGCAGGGCACGCGCTTTGCGCCGCTGCACCGGGTGCAGGGCACACCGGACCTGATCATCCGTGCCCACGCCAGTGATTTCATCGCGCTGGCGCGCCGCTCGCAGGATCCTGATACGCTGTTCTTCAACCGGCGCCTGAGCATGGAAGGCGATACCGAACTCGGCCTGATGGTCAAGAACACCCTCGACGCCATGGAGCTGCCGGTGTTCGACCCGCGCCAGTTCCAGCTGTCCGATCTGCGCCGCCTGCCGCGCCCGCCACATCCGCGTGCGCTGTTGCAACGCCTGCGGGAGCGACTGCCGCCCCGCTGAGAGTCCAAGGAGGTCTCATGTCCAAGCCCCGTGACCAGCAAGCCCTGGTGTATTCCTGCTCCGGTTGTTCCAGCGCTGCCCAGCTGGCCAACCACGTCGCCCTGCAACTCGACCGCCGTGGCGTGGCCGAGATGTCCTGCATTGCCGGCGTAGGCGGTGATGTGCCTTCGCTGGTCAAGCTGGCCGCTTCGGGGCGTCCGATCATCGCGCTGGACGGCTGCCAGCTGCAGTGCGTGCACAACACGCTGGCACGCCACCAGATCACGCCGGACCGCCATTTCCAGCTGCAGGAACAGGGCGTGCGCAAGAAGCTGCACCAGGATTTCGATCCGGAACAGGCCGAAGAAGTGATCGGCCATGTCATCGCCGACATCACCGCCACGCCGCTGCCCGAACGCAACCAGTCTGCCGGCGTCCAGCCGAAGGCGAAAGACAGCGACGCCGCATGAACCCGCGGCGCATCGTGGTCGGCATCTCCGGCGCCAGCGGTGCCGTGCTGGCGGTGCGCCTGCTGCAGGCCCTGCAGACGCTGCCCGGGATCGAGACCCATGTCACCGTCAGCGATGCCGCCTGGCTCACGCTGCGCCACGAACTGGACCTGGGGCCAGCCGATATCGCCGCGCTGGCGCACCAGATCCACGACATCAACGCCGTTGGTGCCACCATTGCCAGCGGCTCGTTCCGCTGCAGTGCTATGGTGATCGCGCCCTGCTCGATGCGCACCCTGGGCGCGATCGCGCACGGTCTGGGCGACAACCTGCTGACGCGCGCCGCCGACGTCATGCTGAAGGAGCGCCGTCGCCTGGTGCTGGTGGCGCGCGAGGCGCCGCTGAACCTGGCGCACCTGCGCAACATGACCAGCGTGACCGAAATGGGTGCCATCATCTACCCGCCGGTGCCGGCGTTCTACCAGCATCCGCAGACCATGGAAGACATGGTGCGCCACTGCGTGGCCCGGCTGCTGGACCTGATCGACGTACCGCATGCGCTCGCGGCAGGCTGGAGCGGCCTGCCCGACGCCGACATGCCAGCCCCGACCCCGCATTGACCCGCCCCGACCATGTACCGCGACCTGCGTGATTTCATCCAGCAGCTGGAAAGTGCCGGCCAGCTGCGCCGCATCCACAAGCCGGTCTCGCCCTATCTGGAAATGACGGCTGTCTGCGACCACACCTTGCGCCAGGGCGGCCCGGCACTGCTATTCACCCAGCCCACCGGCCACCAGCACCCGGTGCTCGGCAACCTGTTCGGCACGCAGCAGCGCGTGATGCAGGCCATGGGCGTGCAGTCGCTGGCGCAGGTGCGCGAACTGGGCCACGTGCTGGCCGACATGAAGGAGCCATCCGCGCCGCAAGGCCTGCGCGAGATGCTCGGCATGAGCGGCCTGCTCAAGTCGCTCTGGCACATGGCACCGCGCACCGTGGCGCATCCGCCCTGCCAGCAGATCGTGCAACAGGGCGACGAGGTCGACCTGACGGCACTGCCGATCCAGCACTGCTGGCCCGGCGATGTGGCGCCGCTGGTGACCTGGGGCCTGACCATCACGCGTGGCCCGCACAAACCGCGCCAGAACCTGGGCATCTACCGCCAGCAGCTGCTGTCGCGCCATCAGCTGATCATGCGCTGGCTGCCGCATCGCGGCGGCGCACTGGACTTCCGCGAGCATGCGCTGGCGCATCCGGGCCAGCCGTTCCCGGTAGCGGTGGCGCTCGGTGCCGATCCGGCCGCGCTGCTCGGTGCCGTGGTGCCGGTGCCTGATGCCCTGTCCGAATATCAGTTCGCCGGCCTGCTGCGCGGCAGCAAGACCGAAGTCGCCCGGGCGCTGGGCAGCACGCTGCAGGTGCCGGCGCATGCCGAAATCGTGCTCGAAGGCCATATCCAGCCCGACGCCAGCCACCCGAGCGGCTATGCACATGCACTGGAAGGTCCGTATGGCGACCACACCGGCTACTACAACGAGCAGGCCGAGTTCCCGGTGTTCACCGTGGACCGCATCACGCAGCGCCACGATGCGATCTACCACTCGACCTACACCGGCCGCCCGCCGGACGAGCCGGCCGTCCTCGGCCAGGTGCTCAACGAGCTGTTCGTGCCGCTGCTGCAGCGCCACCTGCCGGAAGTGACCGATTTCTACCTGCCGCCCGAAGGCTGCAGCTACCGCATGGCAGTGGTGCAGGTACGCAAGGCCTACCCCGGTCACGCGCGCCGCGTGATGATGGGCATCTGGGGGCATCTGCGCCAGTTCATGTACACCAAGTTCATCATCGTGGTAGACGAGGACGTGGACATCCGCAACTGGAACGACGTGGTCTGGGCCATGACCACGCGCTGCGACCCGGCGCGCGACACCATGCTGGTGGAAAACACCCCGATCGACTACCTCGACTTCGCCTCGCCCGTCAGCGGCCTGGGCAGCAAGATGGGGCTGGACGCCACCAACAAGTGGCCGGGTGAAACCACGCGCGAATGGGGCCGGCCCATCAGCATGCCGGCCGAGGTGCTGAACCGGGTAGAAGCGCTACTGGTGCCGTGACGCCAGCTGGCCGACACTGGTGCCAGTGCAGCCTCCCGCTCCCGGCCCCGGATTGACGGCTGCACGCAACATTCCGGCCGCCAACGTGACACATTTGATTATCGCTTTCCCTAGGTTTTGGTAACACGTTGTGGCTCCGCTGATATAGTTCGCGCTTATTGAGCGATTCTTGATCTAAATCAATCTGGAGACCCCATGAGTCAAACCACCACGGCCGGCAACCCGGTCATCGATATCGGGCACGCGCTCGACCAGGGACCGTTTACCGCCCTGCAGAAAGGCGTGATCTTCCTGTGCGCCATGGCCATCGTGCTGGATGGCTTTGACGGTCAGCTGATCGGCTTTGCCATTCCGATGATCATCAAGGAATGGGGCATCACGCGTGCCGCCTTCGCCCCTGCCGTGGCCTCCGGCCTGATCGGCATGGCCGTCGGCATGGCCATGGCCGGCAGCATCGCCGACCGCATCGGCCGCCGCCTGGTACTGGCCTTCAGCGTGCTGCTGTTCGGTGCCGCTACCGTGGCCATCGGCTTTGCCCCGGATGTGCAGAGCATCATCATCCTGCGCTTCATCGCCGGCCTGGGCATTGGCGGCGCGCTGCCGAGCTGCTCCACCATGACGGCTGAATACGCCCCGGCGCGTTCGCGCACCATGGCGGTGACCATCTCCATCGTCTGCTTCCCGCTGGGTGGCATGCTGGCCGGCCTGTTTGCCGGCTGGGTGCTGCCGACTTACGGCTGGCGCGCGCTGTTCTGGATTGGCGGCGCCATCCCGATGGCCTTCAGCCTGGTGCTGTTCGCCTTCCTGCCGGAATCGCCGCGTTTCCTGGCCCGTCAGCGACAGCGCTGGCAGGAGCTGGTCAAGCTGCTGAACCGCCTGGAGCGCCCGACCCCGGCCAACGCCGAGTTCACCGATTCCCTGGAAGCCGCTGCTTCCGCCAACGCCAAGCAGGCCGTCGGCTTCAAGGGCCTGTTCACCAGCGATTATGCGCGTGACACCATCGGCCTGTGGCTGGCCTTCTTCATGGTCGTGCTGTCGCTGTACAGCGCCTACAGCTGGCTGCCGACAATGCTGACCAGCGAAGGCCTGCCGGTCGCACTGGCCAGCCAGGGCCTGACCGCCTACAACGTCGGTGGCGTGGTCGGTTCGCTGCTGTGTGCCCTGATCGTGAACCGCTTCGGCTCGCGCATCCCGATGATCATCATGGCGCTGCTGGCAGGTATCGTGGCGGTGGCCATGATGGGTATCGATACCAAGCAGGACACGCAGATGCTGATCACCGGCTTCGGTATCCACGGCCTGTTCGTGAGTGCCTCCCAGGTGCTGCTGTACGCCCTGTGTGCCTATGTCTACCCGACCGCGATCCGCGCTACCGGTACCGCCATGGCGCTGGCCGTGGGCCGTGGCGGCGGCATCGTGAGTGCCTTTATCGGCGCCGCCGTGATCACTGCTGCCGGTGCCAATGGCTTCCTGACGCTGCTGGCTGTGGGCATGTTCGGCTCGGCCTTCGCGCTGATGCTGATCAAGCGCCACATCCCGCCGGTCAGTGGCCGCATCACCAAGGTCTGAATCCCTGGCATGACACCAGTTTCCAAACGACTGGGCATGTAAACGGATCATGATCCCGCCAGGCCTGTCTGCTTGCAGACAGGCCTTTTTAGTGGACGCTGGGCTGGGGGATGCAGGCAGGAGCGCTTGTGCGTCTCTGGCGTGCCCAGACGTCCGCCAACGCCGCTCCAGAGCGTCGGCATACGTGTCCCCCGCCATCCTGTGGATCAAGGCTGCAGGCAGCCTCCTGACAGCAGAGCAGCATAGATCCCTTGGCTCACGCCCTGCTGATCGGGCAAATCACGAACTGACCAGCAGCCCTGCTGCCTCCCGTCATGCGTAGCCTTGGTGTGCTGACTGGCTGGTCTTGCTGCTTGCTGCCTTGCTGGCCCACCGTCGCACCCGGCCCGCCATGCCGCATCCCAGTGCAGCATGGTCGGCCATGGCGCACATCCGCTGCCGGCCTGCCGCAGAAGCACACAGACAGGCCACAGCCCTCACACACAAAGGGCTCCCCAGGCAGATGCCGGGGGAGCCCCAAAAAGAACGACCCGCCAACCGGCAAGGCCGGCGGGCGGGTCGATCAGGCTTGGCTAACGCTGGATCAGCGCTCGTCGAAGCTCAGAACCACGTTCGGGCTGGTAGCGCGCGCCTGGCAGCTCAGGACATAGCCCTGTGCCACTTCGTCGGCTTCCAGCGTGAAGTTCTTGTCCATCACGGTGTCGCCAGACACCACCTTGCAGCGGCAGGTGCAGCAGACACCGGCCTTGCAGGAGAACGGCAGATCCAGACCGGCATCCAGTGCGGCGTCCAGCAGGTGGTCGTCCGAGCTCACCGGGATCTCGTACTCCTTGCCGTCCAGCACCACGGTCATCATCTTGTCCTTGGCCGCAGCGATCTTGGCATCAGCCGCGTCGGAGTCAGCCTGCACCTTGGCCGCCTGGGCCGGAGAGGTGGCGAAGCGCTCGCTGTAGACACGGCTTTCGGGCACACCGGCAGCCACCAGGGCCGCAGCGGTAGCGTCGATCATCGCCTCGGGACCACAGATGAACACCTCGTCCATGCTCTTGGCCGGCAGCAGCGTGTCGATCAGGGCCTGCACCTTCTCGGCGTCGATGCGGCCTTGCAGCAGGTCCACTTCCTGCGCCTGGCGCGACAGGATGTGGATCATGGTGAAGCGGCCGGCGTAGCGGTCCTTCAGATCCTGCAGGGCTTCGTTGAACATCACGCTGGACATGCGGCGGTTGCCGTACACCAGGGTGAACTTGGACTCGGGCTGCTCTTCCAGCGTGGTCGCCGCGATCGACAGGATCGGGGTGATGCCGGAGCCGGCCGCAAAACCGACGCGGTGCAGGGCACGGGCCTTCTTGACCGTGAAACGGCCTTCGGGCGGCATCACCGACAGGGTCTGGCCGGGCTTGACGTTCTCGGCAGCCCAGTTGGAGAACAGGCCGTCGATCACCGGACGGATGCCGATCTCGATCTCGCCGTTGTTGGTGAAGCGGCTGCGCGAGCTGCTGATCGAGTAGTTGCGGCGCACATCCTGGCCATCGATGGTGGCGCGCACGGTCAGGAACTGACCGGGTTCGAACTGGAAGTCAGCGCGCTGGCTTTGCGGAATCTCGAAAGCGATGGCTACAGAGCCAGCCGCTTCCGGATTGACGCGCTTGACCTTCAGGTCATGAAAACGAGGAATG